>CAYYWR010000033.1:0-9830 GCA_964474145.1 uncultured Syntrophomonadaceae bacterium | reverse complement strand
AAGTTATTAAGAGGCATATATAAAAAAAAGCCTGAGCATAATAAGGGAATTATTCAAGCCTGACCCCATACTCACATAAGGTGAATTGCATTTTTATATTTTCATTTAAAGGGGTGCCCTCTTGACTTTTTAAATCTTTTATCCATAACGTGTATGTTTCCCCCGGTGTGTAATCCTGCTCAGGTATAACCTTTAACTCAATTTCACTATATTCATAACTAACAGGGATTGAATTGCCATCCTCACATGTTATGTATACACTTTCGCATTTTACTGTTTCTTCCTTCAGGGGCTGGCTAAACTTTACTGTCCATGCTTTAGATGTGTCCCGGATTGTCTGGTGCTCCCAGATGTGCCAGTTGGGCTCCTTGTCCACAACAACTGTTATGTCCTTAGATATTGCAGATTCCTGCTGCGAATCAGTACACCGCGCTTGAGCATATATATTATATTTACCGGCTTCATCAAATAATAATTCCACAACGGGGTATGCGTTCCAGCCACTAAATCTCCAGTTCTGTTTTTCTTCATCTTTATACCACCAAAAGCGATATTCTACAGGTTTGCCGCAGGTGCAACTGGAACCCCCGGTATAGTAAGTATAGCCTGTATTGATGTAACCACTGTTAGGGCCACAAGGCAGTTCAGGGTTAGAAACATTACATTGGGGTATATTTGTTAAAGTAGTAAATGACTTTTTATGCCCGTGTACGCTTCCTTCACTGTTGGTTGCCCATGCTCTGTAATAATAAGTAGTGTCCGGTTCCAGACCTGTAAGCCTGTAGATAAAGGTATCGCCATAAACTTCTACATCAAAAGTAAAGTTGTCCAGGGTTTTGTATGGATATTTCCCCCACCCAAAATACCTTCGAGTTATTTCAGCTCCTCCATCATCTATAACGCCACCTGGAATAATGGCTGAATCAGAAAACACATAGTCGTCACTGACCTTATATGTGACTACCTGGGGAGGGACCGGGGAGGGATTATGGATTAATTCCTTAACATTTTCCCTTATGCCGGGAAGAAGGCTATACAAGTTATCCCCGGGACAGGCAGTTATACCTACATCCCTGTGCCCACAAATTCTTTTGGCCCAGTAATTGTTAATAGATGCGCTACCCAGGGGGTCAAGGTTGTACTCCTTAAACCTCCAGGCAATTAACCTTTCCAGGCTGCCAATTGCTTCCAGGGCAGGATGTCCCGGAGCTGGGGAACTTGCTTCAGAATGAAACTGCCCCATCAAGCTAACTCCAAAGCTGGCGCTATTAGCCCCATAAGCATGGCCTGCCTGTGTATCCCGGGAATACAACCAGGGATTATTTCTACCCTGGTATATGTTGCCATGCTGGTCTATCAGAAAGTTATAACCTATATCCCCCCACTCCAGAGTTCTGGCATGATAGTGCCATATATTTCTAACCACCTGTTCCGGATGGGGAGAATTGTTTTGGGTTGCAGTATGATGCACAACGGCATGGGTTACTGATATCCGGGCGGGAGGCCAACGGGGTGAATCCAGTTGGCTCTCTGGTAAAGACCCCCACCATTCTTCCCGGGTAATTATATTTGGTGTAGTAGATGAAGGTGCAGAAGAAAGAAAGGTATCAGAGTGTATTGTTAAAGACTGCTCATCGGGCATATTTTTTTCATCATCAGGCTCTGAGGCATCAGCGACGGAAATCCTTATGAAATTAACCTCTGTCTCCTCCGGGGGAGTAAAGATAATTTCCAATTCACTATGTAATTCTCCCCCGGGAGTTAAATATATGTCTGACCAGTAAATGCCAGTGGGATTCTCTTCAGGGGCGACATCCTCTTTTAATACAAGCCATTCCTTGAGATCACTGGATTTTTTCCCCGTTCTGACGCGTATCTCAAATTCCCCCTCCTCCGGCTCATCACCCACCAGGTCCCAACCTATATTTAAACCTGTAAATAAAACGGGGGAAACATCCCTGATATGAAAGGAAACACCTTGTTGATCATGCCCTTCAGAGCCTTTTGCTTCCCATTCCATGGTGGCAGAGGGGTAACCATGCTCACCCGTTAAATCCTTGATAAAGCTATCATGTAAATTAATACTCTGGCTACTTGCTTTTACAGTAAAGGAGCACAGGCTTCCTCCCAGGGAAAATACAAGATACAATAATAATATCAGCATAAAAATAACTATATTGAATAATAGATGCTTGTTCTTACCAGTAATCAAGTCATTCAATTATAACACCCCATTTATCCGCTCAGCTTACTATATTAATAACTTAATATTCAGGTTTAAAAGATAATATATAGTTTGCCAGGATATCTAAAAAACCTTGTAGGGCAGAAACTTGCCATTTAAAGTGATAACTACCCGGTCTCCCCCGGGATCTTCCTCCTTTTGCACTTCTACAGAAAAATCAATGGCACTCATGATTCCGTCACCGAACTTTTCGTGTATTACTTCTTTAATAGAGGGGCCGTAAACATCCACAATCTCCTGTAGTCGGTAAATGACAGGGTCCACATTGCCCTTATAAGGGTAATTGGAAAGAACCTCCACATTCTTTTTGGATACTCCCAGTTCCAGAGCTATTTTTTCTGCCTGGTCCGGTGGCACGTACTGCTGGCCATTAAAAACACTGGCCATATAAACTGCATTAAACCCCAGTTTTTTCCCGAGCTCTTCGTAAGCTATTCCTTTTTCCTTTCTTGCCTTTTCCAACACTTGAAGTTCTGCTTCCCTTTCCAACAAAGAAACTACCTCCAATTCATTAGGTTTGTTATTTACTATTTTCAACAATATCTTACCTTTTCCTTCTTTGAAAAGAAAATTATAATTGACAAAGCCTGCCCTTTATTCATCCTGACCAAGCTGCTCCAAAACATCTTTGATATTTTACGGATCCGAAAGGAATAAGATTTTCTGCCAGAACGGATCAGGAAACCCTGGGGCACCATGCAGCTGTTTTTAGTTTGGATATTTATAGTAGTTTTGCCAGCAGAATAAAAAAGAAACCACAGATATAAATGGAAACCTGCTGGCCTCTTGCATAGAATCCCATCTACCGTTCTTCATATTGAGGATGCAAGGGATGACTTTCTAAAATTCTATCAAAAAACGCGCTATCCTTCCCGGAAATTATACAAAACCCATTTCACATGTTTTCCGGGTAGCGCGTTAACTCCTGCATCAATTCTGAAAACCAGCCTGAGGATGAAATAAGTCACCTGCCTTTCCAGGTGCTCCATCCTCTCCTGAATGCTCTCAATAGGCTAAAGCGTCCAAAAATTCGTTGCATTTGCCTGAATTAATCTGGCACCTATCTTATCCACAGTTTATCATTTCCTTCAATATGCAACAATGATTATCTGTCCTCTAGAAACAATAAAAAAACACTCGAGTGCCATTCAAGTGCTTAAAATTCATTTTTATTCTATAATTCTTTTGTTTCTTCTGCCTCTTTTCATGTTATAAAATTACTGCTTCAATCTTCTAGCAACTCATACTTTATATACTTATTATCATGCTTTGCATAGAGGGTTTTTTCATCCTGGATATTTCTAAATATTTCCGTTCCCACAGGCAAGTCATTTGATATATAATAGTTTTCGCCCTTAACCATAGGCTCTGTCATAGAGATTGTTTTTTGAACCTCACCTGTTCTTTCGTATTTCAGGGATAAATTTGAAGACGTTCTCCCTGATGGGCTTATTGTATAAATATTATTTTCAATAGAAATCATAGGTGGATATGTTCCTTCAATATCTTTTTGGTTACAACCACTCATTACAAAGGTCATAAGTAATAGAAATATAGATATAAATATGATATTCTTAATTTCATTCACCCGTTGTTGCCCCCTTACTTCTACTCTTTGCATGAAAAAATCTCCAGCACTATATTCTCCTATTCTTTACAGGCGCCCTTTATTCATGATATTAATATTTATTAATTGACTCTCAAGCCTTGCCTCTTTAATCTTTTCCTGGTCTATTTCTCCTGTTTCTTTGAAATGATTAAGCAGTTCTCCCAAAGGAGTGTCATCATCTAGTTCAATTATTTCCGTTTCCTCAAATTTTTCACAAGCTTCTTTTCCTCCTAAGAATTTCTTTTTGTCAATCAAGGCCTGGCAGGAATTAAAGTTGAGATTTTCCAGCATTTCTTCGATATAAGGGTCAAATTCATTATCCTCAAGGCAGATACCATATTCTGTTATCTCATCACTGGCAGGGAAAAAGTAACTGCAGTTAAAGCAAATTCGTTCCATTTTTTCACTGTCCATACATGCCCCTCCTAATTTATTTTGTTATCCGACATCTTCATCTCTTGATTTACAAATCATTTTATTATGCATGTCTGCTCATTAATGCGAGTAATCTTCCGCTACTTATTCCTCTTTTTATGTACAATTAGTATATAGTATAACTTTATACTTTGGCTACAAATAAAAAACCGTCAGGGTATTTGCCTGACGAGAGTTTTACTGGTGGAGATAAGCGGGCTCGAACCGCTGACCTCTTGACTGCCAGTCAAGCGCTCTCCCAGCTGAGCTATATCCCCACATCTTTTTCATACATCTTTTACGTATAATAATATAACATATAAATTTAAACATATCAACCTTTTTTCCAGACCTGATGCATGAAATTTTTAAATTCTTAATCGATTCCTGGATAACTTGTAACCTTAACTTTCTGTTCCCGCGGAGACTGTGCAGTTTCTGCCTCTCTGCTTGGCTTTATAGAGGGCTTCGTCACTTTCCTTAAGCAGGCAGTCCACACTGGTAACGCCCTGCCGGTAAGCAGTTATACCGATGCTGGCTGTAAAAGATATTAGCTGCCCTTCATATTGAGCAGGACTATTTTCAATGGCTACCCTCAACCTTTCTGCCACAAGTACCCCCTTCTCCAGCAGAGTATTGGGGAGCAAAACAGCGAATTCCTCACCGCCCAGCCGCCCCGGTATATCTACATCCCGTAAAGTACTTTTCATCAGTGAAGACAGGTGCTGCAGAGTTACATCCCCTGCTGCATGCCCCAGGGAATCATTGATCCGCTTAAAACGATCCAGGTCAAGGATTAGCAGGGAAAATGGCTGTTCGTAACGCCGGGCCCGCTCCAGTTCCTTTTGTGCTGCCTGCATGAAGTAATGTCGGTTCCAAAGGCCGGTTAACTCATCAGTTGTAGCCATCTTGCGAAGCTTTTCCTCTGCCTGTTTTCGTTCCGTGATATCCCGGTAACTCCACAACCTGCCCAGGAGCTGTCCCTCACCAATGAGGGGACGGGTAAAACGCTCATAAATTCGACCATCCTTTAAAGTCATTGTATCCAGATCAGTACGGTAGGAAACATATAATTCCTCTATTTTTTCCAGAAAAGCCTGGGGATCAACAATTTGATCAAGAATTGAATCCAGCAGCTCCCGGTCATCCTGCGGTATGTCCGTGTTTTCATTAATATGCCACATCTCCTTGAAACGGGAGTTCACGTAAATCACCTGTCGCTTGTCGTCAACCACCAGGATACCGTCCAGGGTAGACTCGATGATGGTTTTTAACTCAATTGTTTTCTGTTGCAGTGAACGCTCCGCCAGTTGCTCAATGTTACTGGCAATGGAGGCAATCTCATAATTTGAATGCTGGGGGAAATCCCCTTCCAGGGATGATTTTCCTGCAGTGATAGCGGCAACCCTCTGCCCCAGGGAAATTAAAGGTTCGGCAAATCGTCTACCCACTATCTTGCTCTGCAATACTCCCAATACCATGGAGAGAAATACTACAGCAAGGGCATAAAGGGCAACACGTCGGATAATGGGCATGAGTACTTCCTGTCGGCCTACCGCAGTTACAATAATCCAATCAGTCATGTCAATAGTGCTGTGATAAGCCCACAATGTCCTGCCATCCTCTGTATAAACAAGTTCTCCTTCACTGCCCGTAACACCCTCCATAATTGCCGGCACGGTTTCGCCCAGCAGATCCTCATTGGCATGAATGATAATTTCTCCATTTTGTTGCATGATAAAACTGTGCTGGGATGCAAAAAGGTGATCTTCATCCATCAAAGCGGTAACATCTTCAAGGGATAAATCTATGGCTATTACTCCGAAGTGATCGCCACTTTCATTTAACAAAACCTTGGATTGGGAAATAAGCCATTCATTAGTTGTTGCCTCCCGGTAAGGCAAACCGATGGATTGCTCCGGACTGCTCTCTACTGCTGCAATATACCAGGGTCTTAACGTGGAATCAAACCCCGGAGGTGGGACATAGTCATTTATTAAAAGCGAACCATCCTCATAGCCCGAATAAATATAGGCAATATTTTTATTAGCCGCGAAAAAATCCTGGTAAATAGCCAGTGCCCTTTCCCTGTGCTGCTCTCCCTTTGGTGCATTGATAATATCTGGATTTTGGGAAAGGGCTTCGATGGTATTGGTAACCTCCCTGAAGACACTCTCTGTAAATATGTTTATCTGCCGATTTCTTTCCATGATAATATTTTTGGCCTGTTCAACACTCACGCCGCTGAAATAGTTAGTAAAAAGAAATCCAAAAAACATAAGGGTTATGATAGAAAAAATAAGCCCTATGTAGAAAACTTCTTTTCTTATGGATAAATTGCCTTTAAAAAACATGTTTCAAGCCTCCACTGATATCTTGCTCCACTTATAGATGAAAAGTAGTAATTCGTTAGCCTGAACTGTTTATTTATTTAATCTGCTTATTATTCCTGATTTTCTTGACCCTCCTCCTCTTTCTCCTGTGGAGGCGGTGGCTGGTAGGTAAACTTTTCAATTATTTCATCTGAAGGTTTTACCCTCCATATATTATTTTCCAGATACACCTCACAAACTTTATTGTTAAGACGGTATTCACTGTCCTCAATTTTAAAAACCAGGTCCAGCCGGTAAGTTGCTTTATCTTCAGAGTAAGAGCTGGATACTACCTGGTGGGAAGTAACAGTGCCTGTCCAGTTTTCCATCCACTCTCTATAATCCTGGTGGTCCATAGTGAAATCAGTTGCCTGTAAAACATAACAGTCCCGCCAGTTTTTCCTTCTAACAGCGTCAAAATAATCATCCAGAGCCTGAGCGGAAGTTTTGCCCAGAAAATCCTTACCCTTCTCCTCCCGGGCTTTTCTCATTTCTTCCTCCCTGTTTTCTGCCTCCTCTTCTGTCAAAAAGGAATCCCTATCATATCTGTTCCTGGCGTTCCAGATTAAAAACTCATCAATGCCCAGCTCCAATGCCGCATCAATTTGTGCCCTTATTTCCCGGGGTCCATAGCTAATATTCCCCCGAATCCAGCCAGCAGTAAAGCCCTGCAGCCAGGGCCTTATAATCCCTGGGTTTTCTATAGGTGCATTCCTCTTAATAGCATCAGTTAAAGCATGCTTGATCGTCTCTGCAGGATGGGCATCGGGAACATTAAAGCCAAAGTAGCCCGGACCATAGTGACTGGGATAAACCATGGGACAGTTGTAATCCACATGGGGAGCTATCTTTTCCCAGTTTTGTCCTATTTCATCAACATCTCCCCAGGAGGTAGCGATAACTCCAAAGGTGTCAGCGGAAATAAATACATTGTATTCCTCCAGCTGCTCCCCGGCATAAATTAGGAAATCCCTAATTGTGTCCTCCTTGGATAACTCGTTATTGCCGGGAAAGTCAGCTTCCCGTTCTACTCTGCGGGCGTTTTCAGGAAAGCGAACATAATCAAACTGTATCTCCCTGAACCCCGCCAGAGCCGCCTCCTTGGCTATGGCAATGGTGTAGTCCCAAACTTCCTTTTTATAAGGACTGAGCCATGAGTTATTTCCATAGTCCTTCCATATGCCTCCTGTTTTCTTTTGAACTGCCCAATCCGGGCGGTAATTAGGCAGGTGATTATCTCTGAAAACAACAATCCGGGCTATGGGGTATATATCCCTCTCCTTTAACTCTTCCATAACCTCATGTATGTCCTTTATAGGAGCAGAGCGGTTGGCTTCTACTTCCTTAACTATTTCAATTTCGCTGGGATAGGTCATATGGCCGTGATCGTTTTTCACATCAATAACCAGGGAGTTAAGCTCCGTAGCTTTCACCATTTCCAGTATGTTTTCAAACCTGGACTGCAGCCCCACGGAGTTTCCCGTAAGATAAAGCCCCTTTGCCTTTACCGGGGGGTTGTCCTCCTGCTCCAGGGGTGGAAGGGGAACAAAAAAAGGCCCCAGCTCTTCTTTTAGAGCTTTTTCCCTTTGCTTTCTTTCCTCAGCCAGCCTTTCCTCTTCCCTTCTCAGTTCTTCCTCCTTCTCCCTTTGCAACTCTTCTTCTGTTTTTATATTTTCTTCTTCTACCGCTTCTTCCCCTTTATCTTCTTGATTATTTGGCAGTTCTGTTTCATTATTTATATTTTCCTCCACAGGATTCAAGGTCATGTCAGTACAACCATATATTAAAGGGATGAAAAGTAGTATTAAAATGGTTAATATGTATGTACTCTTAATTGAGTTGTTTCGGAAAAAAGACAAAAAAATCACTCCCCCCATAATTTTCGATATAATTCTACTTTATCTGACCACCAGTTAAAAGTCAATCAAATTTTACAGAGGGGATATGCCATGATTCTGGCATGGCCTGTCCCTTTTAAAAGGGGAAAAAGATGGGAATAACAACCATAGCCACCAGAAAGGAGATAAGCTGCAAGGGCCATCCTGCTTTAAGGTAATCCATAAAGTTGTAACCGGCAGGTCCTAAAACCAGGGTATTGGGGGGTGTAGCTATAGGTGTTAAAAAGCAGCAGGAGGCTGCCATGGCTACTCCCATTAAAAAAGGGAAAGGACTTACCCCTATTGAGCCTGCCAGGGAAATTCCTATAGGAGCAAACAGTGCACCAGTAGCAGTGTTGGACATAAAGTTGGTCAAAACAGCCGTAGTTAAAAATAGAACTGCCAGAGCTATCATTGGGGAATAGGCGATAGAGGCGATACCATCAGCTATTAACGCTGCAGCTCCCGTAGCTTCCATGGCTTCACTCATGGAAAGCATCCCGGCAAACAAAAATATAGTGGTCCAGCTTATGGAATTAAAGGCCTCTTCCATGGTGATGCAGCCTGTAATAATTGTAAGCATGGCTCCTAACATGGCAGCTACCTGGAGATCAATAAATCCTGTGGCCATGGAAACTACCACAAAAAGGAAAACCAGTACTGCCACCCACATTTTTTCCGGCCGCTCACCTCTGGACAGATTTCCCTGACCTCCATCCCTGGCCTGTCCATGGCTTTCTTCATTTCCTGCTTTTTCTTCCGACTCCCCTTTTCCGTATTGTGCAGCTTTTCTGCCGCCTTGCTCTCCCTGGAACTCTTCTTGCATTCCTTTCCTTTGCCTGTTCCCCTGCCCTACTGCTTGTCCTGTGTTTTCTGTGCTATCTTCCCCGTCTTTTTCTTTTAACTCCCCGGGCACCAGCTTGTTGCCCATGAGAACCATATAAAGAATGCCGGCAATAAAAATAAATATTCCCACCTTGCCAAACTCAAAAAACCCGAATTCAGGAAACTCGGGATAAGTCTCCAGCACACCGTTTACGATACCGTTGGGAGGGGTCCCTATAGCAGTCAGGGTTCCCCCCAGGGAGGAGGCAAAAGCCATGGGCATTAAGAGTTTTTTAGAGTCTATCCCAGCGCTTAAAGCTATGGCCAGGACTACCGGAATAAAAACTGCTGTTGACCCTGTATTGCTTAAAAAAGCTGACATTACACCTAAAATCAACATGACTAACAATAATATCTTCAAATAACTTTGGCCTGCCATTTTTATAGCCATATCCCCCAGCTTACCGGCAAAACCCGTCTTGAATATG
>CAYYWR010000032.1:0-9853 GCA_964474145.1 uncultured Syntrophomonadaceae bacterium | reverse complement strand
TTATCCATTGTCCAGCATACTTATTTAATTATCCATTGTCCAGCATACTTATTTAATTATCCATTGTCCAGCATACTTATTTAATTATCCATTGTCCAGCATACTTATTTAATTATCCATTGTCCAGCATACTTATTTACCCGGGAGAGGATAAATTATGAAAAACACTAAACCCAGCAGTTACGACGTTCATCTCTTTCACCAGGGAAACCATTTTTATAGTTACCGGTTTATGGGAGCCCACCTGGTCCAGGAAGAGGGCCGGGCAGGGGTTCGTTTTAACCTGTGGGCCCCAAATGCCCAAGAAGTAAAGATAGCCGGTGATTTCAACCACTGGCAGGCCCAGCATCACCCCATGGAAAGGGTGGAGGAGTCGGGCCTGTGGACCCTTTTTATCCCGGGACTGGAGGAGGGGCAGTCCTACAAGTACCAGGTGCATACCGCCGGGGGAGAGGTCCTTTTGAAGGCGGATCCCTATGCTTTTTTCTCGGAGGTTCGGCCCAGCTCTGCTTCGATTATTTGCTCTCTGGACCAGTATTCCTGGCAGGACCAGGAATGGCAGGAGCAGAAACCCCAGGGCCTCTATGACCGGCCTGTACTCATCTACGAGGTGCACCCCGGATCCTGGAGGCTAAAGGATGGGGGAGAGTTCTACTCCTACCGGGACCTGGCTCATGAGCTGGTGGATTACGTGGCAGATATGGGCTTTACCCATATCGAGTTAATGCCCCTGGCAGAGCACCCCTTTGATGGGTCCTGGGGTTACCAGGCCACCGGTTATTATTCTGTAACCAGCCGCTACGGAAGCCCCCGGGACTTCATGTATTTTGTGGACTGCTGCCACCAGAAGGGTATCGGGGTTATCCTGGACTGGGTTCCCGGCCATTTCTGTCGGGATGGCCACGGCCTGGGCCGTTTTGATGGCACGCCCCTTTTTGAGTATGCCGACCCCCTGCGGGGGGAGAACCACCAGTGGGGTTCCTGGAATTTTGACCTGGGCCGGCCAGAAGTTCACAGCTTTCTTATTTCCAATGCCATATTCTGGATGGACATTTTCCATCTGGACGGCTTGAGGGTAGATGCCATAGCCAGCATTCTTTATCGGGATTTTAACCGGGAAGAAGGCCAGTGGGAGCCAAATCAGTATGGGGGACGGGAAAACCTGGAGACCATGGAATTCCTGAAAAAGCTAAATACCCGGGTTTTTGCCAGTTTCCCCCGGGCCCTGATGATTGCCGAAGATTCTTCCCAGTATCCCCTGGTAAGCGCCCCCGTTTACCTGGGAGGGCTGGGTTTTAACTACAAATGGAACATGGGGTGGATGAACGATATCCTCCGTTACATGGAAATGGATCCTTTCTTTCGCAGCTGGCACCACAACCTGCTTACTTTTTCCCTGTGGTATAACTACACGGAAAATTTTATCCTTCCCCTGTCCCACGACGAGGTGGTTCACTTAAAGAAATCCCTGCTGAGCAAGATGCCCGGGGATTACTGGCAAAAGTTTGCCAATCTCCGCCTTCTTCTGGCTTATATGCTGGCCCATCCCGGCAAGAACCTCCTGTTTATGGGTGGAGAACTGGGCCAATTTGATGAATGGCAGGAAATGAAAGAGCTGGGGTGGAACTTGCTGGATTATCCCCAGCACCGCAGCCTCCACCTTTACGTGAAGGAGTTGAACCACTTTTACCGGAAGGAAAAAGCTTTTTGGGAGCTGGATTACCAGCGGGAGGGCTACCAGTGGATCGACCCCCACGACAATACCCAGAGCATTATTACCTTTATGCGCCGGGACCGGGAAGGAAACTTTTTAATAGTAGTATGCAACTTCACCCCGGTGGTTCACCAGAGATACCGTATCGGGGCACCCTATCCCGGGAATTATCAGGAAGTATTTAACAGTGACCAGGAAAAATACGGGGGTTCCGGGCAAAAAAACCCGGAACTGCTAACAGCTCAGGAATTTAACTGGCACAACCAGCCCTGCAGCCTGGAACTTAGAATGCCCCCCCTGGCCATGATTGTTTTGGAAAAAACAGATTAGCACTACAGCGAATGATATAAATTCGCTAAGCCACGGGGACGGTTCCTGCAAATTTTCGCTGTAGTGTTAGGCTGTATGTTATAACAAGAAAGGAGGAGTCAGTATCAATACCAAAAAGGAATGTGTGGCCATGTTGTTGGCCGGAGGAGAAGGTCGGAGGCTGGGCGTCCTGACCAGGGATGTAGCCAAGCCTGCCGTCCCCTTTGCCGGTAAGTACCGGATTATTGATTTTACCCTGAGCAACTGCAGCAATTCTGGCATTTATACGGTGGGAGTGCTGACCCAGTACCAGCCCCTGGTTTTAAACTCCCATATAGGTATCGGTTCTCCCTGGGATCTGGACCGGAATGAGGGGGGCGTTACTCTACTCCCTCCCTTCGTGCGGAAACAGGGGGGTAAATGGTACAAGGGAACAGCCAATGCCATTTTCCAGAATCTTTACTTTATTGAAAAGTATAATCCAAACCAGGTTCTGGTGATATCCGGGGACCATATTTACAAGATGAATTACGCCTGGATGATAGAATACCACCAGAAAAAGCAGTCGGATTTGACTATCGCTGTTTTTGAAGTCCCCTGGGAAGAGGCCAGCCAGTTTGGAGTCATGAGCACTGACGAAGAAGGTCGGATAGTGGAGTTCCAGGAAAAGCCAGAGGAACCCAGGAGCAACCTGGCTTCCATGGGGGTTTACGTTTTTGACTGGCAGATTTTACAAAAATACCTGCACCTGGACGAAAACAACCCGTATTCCAGCAACGATTTCGGCAAGGACGTAATTCCCCTGATGCTCCGGGAAAACTTGAGGGTATACGCCTATCCCTTTAAGGGGTACTGGAAAGACGTGGGGACAGTGGAGAGCCTCTGGAAATCAAACATGGATTTTTTATCGGAAAATCCTCCCCTGAACTTATTTGACCGTCACTGCCGCATATATACCGTAAATCCCAACCAGCCTCCCCATTATATTGGCCCCCAGGCCCGGGTTTGTGATTCCATGATTAACGAAGGCTGCCTGATTTATGGAGAAGTCCAGCATTCAGTCCTGTCCCCCGGGGTTTTCATAGGGAAAGGAGCTGTGGTAAAAGACTCTGTAATTATGGCTAATGTGAAAATCCAGGAGGGTGCCCGGGTTGAGAAGGCTATCATAGGGGAAGAAACCCTGGTAGGAAAGGGCAGCCGCATCAGTTCTGCCCCGGAAGGGGATTCTCCCTCCCGGATTATCCTGATCCAGGGAAATACAGTTATCCCTGATTATTCTGTAATTCAGGAGTCTTATGAACATGCCAGTAAAAGGAAGGGAGGGAGACAGACATCTACCCCTTTTAAGTAAGTAAGGGTAACTGCCCTGGCAAATCTTCACAGATAAGCCTGGCAGTTATGGTAGGGAAGATTGTCATTAACCATGAAAAGTAATACAATGGGTGTTATAAATGTTAGCAGCCGGGATGAGTTCCTCAAGGAACTCACCCTTCATCGCTGTATGGCTTCAGTTCCCTATGGCAGCAGGTACCGCCTGGTAGATTTCATGCTATCCAACATGGTCAATTCGGGCATTAATAACGTGGCCATTTTTACCTTGAATAAATACCGTTCCCTGATGGACCATCTGGGTTCAGGGAAAAGCTGGGACTTAGACCGGAAAAAGGACGGCCTCTTCGTGTTACCCCCTGCTTCCCACTACCCCCAGGGAGAGTACAAGGGGCTGCTGCAAATACTGCAGGACCACCTGGACTATTTTCACCAGAGCAAAGAAAAACATGTGATAATTTCTGAAAGCAACATGGTTTGCAATCTTAACTTTAACCCGGCTATAGAATTTCACCGGGAAAAGAGAGCAGATATATCCGTTTTTTACCGGGAGGAAAACGGGGTGACCCCGGGTCTGGCCAATCGCCGTAGACTGGAAACAAACCAGGATGGCCGGATAAAAGAGTTCGAGCTGGAGCCCGGCAGCCTGGAGAGCAGAAAAGCCCTGTTAAAACTCTTTATCATTAACAAGTCCTGCCTGCTGGACTTGATTGACCAGAGCATTCAAAACCAGCGTTACAGTTTCCTCTGGGACGGCATAATTAATAACGTGGACCAACTAAATATATTCGGATTCCCCCACCAGGGCTACCTGGCGGTGGTAAACTCCATAGACTGTTATTACCTGCACAGCATGGACCTCCTGGACCCCCAAATTTGGCAGGAACTCTTTTTCCAACCAGGACTCATCTACACCAAGGTTAAAGACGAACCTCCCACCCGCTACATGAAAGAAGGCCAGGTAATTAATTCCCTGCTGGCCAACGGCTGCCTGGTGGAGGGAAAAGTAGAAAATAGCATCCTCTTCCGGGGGGTTAAGGTCCGGCGGGGAGCTCACATCAAGGACAGCATCATCATGCAAAAAAGCTTAATCGAAGAGAATGCCAGGGTAAGCCGGGCAGTTATAGATAAGGACGTCCGGGTCACCCAGGGCAGGCAAATCCACGGAGAAGAAAATAAACCCGTAGTAATTGCCAAAAAAATGGTGGTTTAAGAGATATAAACTAAAGCTTTATAAGGAGAGGGTAGTTGTGCAGATACTCTTTATAGTATCAGAAGCTGAGCCCCTGGTAAAGTCCGGTGGACTGGGAGATGTAGCCGGATATCTGCCCCGGGAACTGAACAAGCTGGGGGTAGATGCCAGGATTATTATGCCCTGTTATGCCGGGATTCCGCCGGCTTTCCGGGAAAAAATGGTCTTGAAAAAGGAAATTACAGTTCCCGTAGGCTGGAGGAAAAAGTACTGCGGTATCCTGGAAGTAGAACACCAGGGACAGATTTTTTACCTGCTGGATAACCAGTATTATTTTCAGCGGGAAAATCTCTACGACTATTACGACGAGGCGGAGCGCTTTGCTTTTTTTGCCCGGGCTGTGCTGGAGGCTTTGCCCCACCTGGATTTCAACCCCCGGATTCTCCACTGCCACGACTGGCAGGGAGCCCTTACCCCTGTTTTTTTAGAGGCCTTTTACCGTGAGAGCCCCCTGTACCGGGATATATCAACTATCTTTACCATCCACAACCTTCGCTACCAGGGAATATTTCCCTACCGGGTTCTGGAGGATATACTGGGATTGGGGCCAGAATATTTTACCATGGAACGCCTGGAGTCCTACGGTATGGTGAACTATATGAAGGGGGGAATAGTTTTTTCCGATATTATTACTACAGTGAGTAAAAGCTACCGGGAGGAAATCCAGCAGCCCTATTATGGATGCAGCCTGGATCCCCTGCTGCGAAAATACCAGAAACGCCTCTACGGTATAGTAAACGGTATCGACTACCAGGCTTACGACCCCATGAAGGACCCGGAAATATGGGTGCCCTACCGCTATTCCCTGAACAAGAAAAAGAGAAACAAGATGCAGCTGCAGGAACTCCTGGGCCTGCCGGTCCAGGGGGATAATCCCCTGATAGCCATTATAAGCCGCCTGGTAGAACAAAAGGGCCTTGACCTGGTGGCCCGGGTACTGGAGGAAGTTCTGGCCCGGGAAAATGTGCAGCTGGTAATCCTGGGCACAGGAGAAAAAAAATATGAAGATTATTTCCGGGAAATGGCGCAGCGCTACCCCCGGCAGGTTTCTGCCTGTATCTCCTTTGATAACTCCCTTTCCCGGAAAATATACGCCGGTTCCGACATGTTCCTGATGCCCTCCCTTTTTGAACCCTGTGGCATCGGTCAGCTGATAGCCCTACGCTATGGAAGCATTCCCATAGTAAGGGAAACAGGAGGCCTGAGGGATACCGTCCAGCCCTATAATGAATACACCGGGAAAGGAAACGGCTTCAGCTTTACCAATTATAACGCCCACGATTTGCTCTACACAATACGCAGGGCCTTGAGCTTTTATCAGGACAAAAAAGCCTGGGATAATATTATGCTAAATGCGGTTAATTCTGATTACAGCTGGAAAGCTTCCGCCCTGGAATACCAAAAGCTGTACAAGAAACTGGCAAATAGCAAGAACAAATTATAGGGACACTTAACGGGAACTGATTACAGGAAACAAGACAGTAGACGGCTGGATCTAAATTGAACTGCCATTACCAGAGAGGAGCTGTCACAAGCTGGAAAGGGCAGAGGGCTGAGTAAATACAATTGAACAAGTCATTATGGGAGCCAGCTGCAGGAACATATTCAGGGTTATATTACGGGAAAAGGAGGTTTAAACTTTAATCATGTTTACCAACAAAGAAAGCTTTAAAGCTGCTTTTATAGAAAAACTGGAGCACTTGTACGGCAAAAGCCTGGAGGATACCACCACCTCAGAAAAATATCTGGCCCTGGGAACCTTGGTCCGGGAGCATCTCTCCAAAAAATGGATTAACACTATCAAGCGCTACAAGGACCCCGGGGTAAAACAAGCTTACTATTTTTCCATGGAATTTCTGCTGGGACGCTTGACGGGCAACAACCTTATGAACCTGGGAATTTATCAGGTATGCCGGGAAGGCCTGCTGGAACTGGGGGTGGACTTAGAAGAACTGGAGGCCAAAGAGCCTGATGCCGGCCTGGGAAACGGAGGCCTGGGGAGGCTGGCCGCCTGTTTTCTGGATTCCCTGGCCTCCTTGAACCTGCCGGCCCACGGCTGCGGCATCCGCTACAAGTACGGCATATTTGAACAAAAAATTGTGGAGGGCTACCAGGTGGAACTGCCGGAGCACTGGTTAAAGGAGGGGAATGTCTGGGAGATACGCCGTTTGGACAAAGCTGTAGAGGTCAGGTTTGGGGGGAATGTCCGGCAGGAGGAAGTGGATGGCCAGCTGATCTTTCACCACGAGAACTATGAACCTGTCAGGGCAGTCCCCTACGACACACCGGTGGTGGGTTACCACAATAACACGGTAAATAACCTGCGGCTGTGGAGTGCCGAGTCTGCCTTTACAGACCTGGACTTATTAACCCATGGCTTTAATACCCAGCAAAAAGTCCTGGAATACAAGTATGCTACCGCATCTATTTCCCAGTTCCTTTATCCCGACGATACCCACCGGGAAGGCCGTATTTTAAGGCTTAAGCAGGAGTATTTCCTGGCTTCCGCCGGGGTACAGAGCATTATCCGCTGTTATAAGAAGCACCACCAGGACCTGAGGGACTTGCACAACCGGGTAGCCATACATATCAATGACACCCACCCGGTCCTGGCCATCCCGGAACTAATGCGGATTCTTATGGATGAGGAGGGCTTGAGCTGGGATGAGGCCTGCCACATTACTACCCACACTATTTCCTATACTAACCATACTACTCTGGCAGAAGCTCTGGAAACCTGGCCCGTAGAAATGTTTAAATCCCTGCTTCCCCGGATATATATGATCGTAGAAGAAATGAACGAGAGGTTTTGCCAGAAACTCTGGGACATGTACCCCGGAAAATGGGAGAGAATCAGGAATATGGCTATCATCAGCGATGGCCTGGTAAAAATGTCCCACCTGGCCATTGTGGGCAGCTACAGCGTTAACGGGGTGGCCAAAATTCATACGGAAATTATCAAGAAAAGAGAGATGAAATTATTCTATGAGTCTTTTCCCCATAAATTTAACAATAAAACCAACGGCATTACCCACCGGCGGTGGCTTTTAAAATCCAACCCCCCGCTGTCAAACTTGATCTGCGAAACTATAGGAACCAGCTGGATCAAGCATTCCGAAGACCTCATCGGTCTGCTGGAGCATGCCGGGGACTCTTCTTTCCAGGAACAGGTTCACCGGGTCAAACAGCAAAATAAAGAAAAGCTGGCAGAGTTTATCTGGCAAAATAACGGCATCAGGGTAGATGTTAATTCAATATTCGATGTGCAGGTAAAAAGAATTCATGCCTATAAACGCCAGATTCTCAACGTGCTCCACATCATAGATTTATACAACCGCCTGCGGCAGAACCCGGAAATGAAAATAGTTCCCCGAACCTTTATTTTTGGGGGCAAGGCCGCACCGGGTTACCACCTGGCCAAGCGGACTATCAAGCTGATAAACTCGGTGGCCAGTGTGATAAATGCAGATGCCAGGGTCTCGGACCAGATTAAGGTTATTTTCCTGGAGAACTACCGGGTTTCCCTGGCGGAACTGATTATCCCCGCCGCCGACGTCAGCCAGCAAATTTCTACAGCCAGTAAAGAAGCCTCGGGAACCGGCAACATGAAACTCATGATGAACGGGGCTCTTACCCTGGGAACCATGGATGGTGCCAATATTGAAATATTTGAGGAGGTAGGGGAGGACAATATCTTTATCTTCGGCCTATCCCCCGATGAAGTGCTAAATTATTACCGCTACGGCGGCTATAATGCCCGGGACATTTATAACCAGGATTCCCGCATCCGTAATGCCCTGGACAAAGGATTTTTCCCCGCCGGCTGGGATGATTTTAACACCATATATGAATCCCTTTTGAACAGCAATGACGAGTTCTTTGTGCTAAAGGATTTTGCCTCTTATGTAGAGGCCCAGGATAAAATAAACCAGGAATACCAGAATCGCCAGAACTGGGTAGAAAAGAGTATCGTCAATATTGCCCGTTCCGGAAAGTTTTCCAGCGACCGGACAATTTCCCAATATGCCGCGGGAATCTGGGAAATCAACCGGGTAGTATGATAACACTGAATAGCGTCAACTACCACCACTTAACACCTGACGGTGTTTGAAGTCAAAAAACATAGGAGTAGTGAAGGCCATTGATGGCAACTATATCACGAACCCGGACAAGGCTTATAAGCAAGTACTGCTAAAGGATATAGAATTATTGTGCCGTAACAACAACTGGCAATTCATCTCCCGCCTACGCTCCGCTTAGAGGCGGGAGAATTCTTGTCCAAAAATGTTAAAAAAAAACAGGTGCCTGGTAAGTGCCGGGCACCTGTTTTTCTGCTCATCTCTTCTTTTTGTTCATCTCTCCTCCACCCTGGCCTCCTTGATCTCCTCTAAATCTATCATTTCCTGGGAACTCAGCAGGTTTTCCACTTTTAATAGAATAATCAGCCGGTCATCACACCTGGCCACACCTTCTAAAAGTTCCGTGTGGCCCCCCGCCATCCTGGAGGGGGGTGGCTGTATGTTTTCCCCGTTAATCATCAAGACTTCACTCACCGCATCAACAATCAGTCCTACCTGTTCACCAGAAATCTCTACTATAATTATACGGGTATCGTTAGTCCTTTCTTCTGAAAGGCTAAAGCGTTTGCACAGGTCAATAACAGGAATCACCGCTCCCCGGATGTTTATAACACCTTCTATAAACATATCGGTATTGGGCAGGGCAGTGATGGGCAGCATTTTCAGCACTTCCCTTACCAGGTAAATGTCGATTCCAAATTCCTCTTCCTCCAGCTTGAACACTACCACCTGTTTGTTTTCTGTCCCCTCTTGACTTTGCTTTTCTACCTTTTTATCCTGTTGGTGTTCCATATGTTAATTCACCCCCTTTAGAATTTTCCTCCGGTTTTTCTTATTTCCACATTCAGTTAATGGTACAAGGATGTAAATAACACACTATTCGTACTTGAAACGCTGCATGGACTCGGTGAGTTCTTCGGCGCTGCTCCTGAGCTCTTCAGCGGTGGCCGTTACCTCCTCCATGGCAGAAGACTGTTCCTCTGTGGAGGCGGCGATTTCCTGGCTGCCGGAGCTTATCTGCTCTGTGGCTTTGGATACGTCGTCTATTTTTTCTACGACTCTCTCCACTTCCTCCACAATCTTCTGGAAGGTCTCGCTGCTGGACATTACTACCTCTGAGCCCTGCTGGACTGTTTCTACTCCCCTGTCCATGCTCTCCACGGCCCGGGC
>CAYYWR010000031.1:0-10027 GCA_964474145.1 uncultured Syntrophomonadaceae bacterium | reverse complement strand
ACCAGGACCACATTATCTCCCTGGAAACCAGGCCTCCCAATATTGAAGGCAAGGGTGCCATCACCATGAGGGACCTGGTGAGAAATTCCCTGAGGATGAGGCCCGACAGGGTAGTTGTAGGGGAGGTTAGAAGCGGAGAAGCCCTGGATATGCTCCAGGCCATGAACACCGGCCATGACGGCTCTATAACCACGGGGCACGCCAATTCTCCCCGGGATATCCTCTCCCGCCTGGAAACCATGGTGATGATGGCCGGGATGGAACTCCCCATAAGGGCTATAAGGGAGCAGATATCCTCCGCCATAGACTTAATCGTCCACCAGAGCAGGATGAGGGATGGCACCAGGAAAATTACCCACATCACTGAAGTCCTGCAGATGGAGGGGGATGTCATTGTGCTTCAGGATATTTTTCACTACAAACAATCAGGAATAGGGGATGGGGGAAAAGTAAAGGGGGACTTTGAAGCCACCGGCATTCAGCCCAAGTTTCTGGATAAAATTACTGCCTCGGGAATAAAGCTTTCCCAAGACATTTTTAATCCCTCTAAAATATAAAGACTGGAGGAATAAATCATGATCTACTATATCATTATCCTGGCCTTTATTACAGGGTCTGCCCTGGGATATGCCCTGTATCTGATATTCTCTGCCGATAAACAATCTATCGAAAGCCGGATAAACAGGTATGTCAGGGAGGAGAAGGAGTCGGAAAACCAGGAGGAAAACCCTGATAATAAAGTGGCGGATAAAAGACCCCACCCCAAAAAACTTTTAACGCAAGTAAGCCGGGTATTCGCCTCAAAGAAAATAAGTGAAAACTTGCAAAAAGAACTGATAAAGGCAGACATACCCCTGCGGGGTGAAGAATTTATAACCCTGGTTATCCTTATGGCTTCAGGTATTTTTTTTCTATCCCTGATTCTTTTCCAGAACATGGCCCTCTCCCTGGTCTTTTCCCTGGGGGGCCTTCTGGTGCCCAGGATGGTAATCAATATATCCAAGGCTAAAAGAGTAGACAGGTTCAACAACCAGATATCTGATACCCTGGTGATGATGGCCAACTCCCTGAGGGCAGGTTTTAGCTTTATCCAGGTAATGGACCTGATAAGTAAAGAAATGCCTCCACCCATCAGCCAGGAGTTTGCCAGGACCTTCAGGGAAATAAACCTGGGGACACCCACAGAAAAAGCTCTGGAAAATCTCAGCCACAGGGTGGAAAGCCAGGACCTGGAAATGACCGTAACCGCCGTGCTCATCCAGCGGCAGGTGGGGGGAAACCTGGCGGAGGTGCTGGACAACATCTCCAGCACCATTCGGGAGCGGGTCAGAATCAAGGGGGAAATCAAGACCCTTACGGCCCAGGGAAGGATTTCTGGCATTATAATCGGGCTTTTACCCCTGGCCCTGCTGGGGTTTCTGATGGCTATCAATCCCGATTATATGACCCTGCTATTTGTCAATCCCCTGGGGCTAATGATGCTGGGGTTCGCCATCTTTTCTGAAATTTTAGGAATATTGCTCATCAGTAAAATTATCAATATTAAAGTCTAACACTACAGCGAAAAGAAGATATAACATTTGTAAAGACACTTATTTTGGGGGTGATTAATAATGAAAGCAATTATAGCGGTTTCCTTTTTCCTGACGGGGTATTTAACAGTCCTGTCGGTTTATCACCTTTTACGGCTGAAAAAAGCCGATGTATTGGACAGGCTGGAGGAAATAAGCAAGCCAGAAGTATGCCAAAACCCGCAGTACGAAGAACTAAACCTGCCCCTTTTCCAGAGAATTTTTAAGCCTGTTCTGCACAAAATTTCCAGCCGCTTTACCAGAATGCTGCCTGCAGCCAAACAGGACAGCCTGCAGAAAAAATTAACCCTGGCGGGAAATCCCGGCAACCTCAGCCCCCATGAGTTTATGGTGGTGAGGTACGGGCTTATCTTTGGCCTACCTTTCCTGGCAGGACTGGCGGGTATTTTCTTTAACCAGCCCCCGGGAAAAAGCCTCCTGCTGGCAGCCGGCACCCTGGCCTTAAGCTCCCTTATTCCCAACCTCTACCTGAACAAAAAAATTGCCCGGAGAAAGGAAAACATACAGGCCACCCTGCCGGACATCCTGGACCTCCTCACGGTCAGCGTGGAAGCGGGACTGGGGTTTGATTCCGCCCTGGCCAAAGTTATAGAAAAGTTTAAAGGAGTATTAGCCCAGGAATTTACCCGGGTGCTCCAGGAGATAAAAAAGGGAAAGCCCCGCAGGGATGCCTTGAGGGACCTGGCCAGCAGGTGTAACGTGGAGGACCTCACCAGTTTCATATCCTCTATAGTTCAGGCAGATCAGCTGGGAGTAAGTATCGGTAACGTCCTGAGGGTGCAGTCCAGGCAGATGAGACAGAAAAAAAGACAGAGGGCTGAAGAGCAGGCCATGAAGGCTCCTGTGAAAATGCTGTTTCCCCTGATCTTTTTTATTTTCCCCACAGTATTCATAGTTCTCCTGGGCCCGGCAGCAATTCAGATCATGGAGACTTTTTCCAGCCTTTAACTAAAGGCATGGTCTTTTGCCAGGATAAAAAATTCACCCATAATCTTGTTATTATTCTTGAACAAGCTATGGCCCGCCCATGCGGGACTGCGTCTCGGTCTGATGGGGGCACGCCACGGCTGCGCTTTCAATGCCGCGGCTTACTTACCTGCAACCTTGTTTCTCTCGTATATGATCCTCAGCCCCTCCAGTATAAGGTAAGGATGTACCCGGCTTATGCTCTCGGATTCCTGGGCAATCAGGGGGGCAAAGCCGCCGGTAGCCACCACCTGAGGCCTGGTTCGAAACTGTTTGGCCATCCGGCTTACAATACCGTCCACCTGACCTACAAAGCCGTAAAAGAAGCCCGACTGCATACTGCTTATGGTGTCTTTACCTATAATGCTTTTTGACCTGACCAGTTCCACCCGGGGAAGCTTGGCAGCCCTCTGGAATAGGGCTTCTGTGGATATGCCGATTCCCGGGGCGATAGCTCCCCCCAGGTAATCCCCCCTGGCTGAAACTGCACAGAAAGTAGTGGCCGTGCCAAAGTCTACAATTATTAAAGGCCCCCCGTAGAGAGTAAAGGCAGCTACAGCATTAACAATACGGTCAGCACCCACCTCCCGGGGATTTTCCATCTTGATATTCATCCCCGTCTTGATGCCCGGCCCTACCACCAGGGGCTTTAAATGAAAATATTTTTCCGTCATGGAGCAGATGGTGGGCATTATAGGCGGAACCACAGAGGACATGGCCATCCCCTCCACCCTCTCTTTAGGAATGCCTTCATAGTCAAAAAAGCTTTTAATGGTCATGCCGTATTCATCAACAGTTTTCTGCCTGTCCGTAGCGATGCGCCAGTTATACTTTAGCTCCTCCCCCTGGTAAATACCTATAACTATATTGCTGTTTCCAATATCGAAAACCAGCAGCATTTTTTATCCCCCCATGATAATTATTAATCCTTTTCAGTAGCTAATCAGCAGCTGAGCAGTTACTGTTTCCCCAGGTAAAGGTCCCCCGACCTGACCTGAATAGCTTCCCCCTTCTCCCCTTCTACTACCAGGGAACCTTCCTGGCTGATATCCAGGGCTTTGCCGGAGAAGGTGCCTGTGGTGGTGCGTATTACCACCGTTTTGCCCAGGGTAATATCCCGCTTTTTCCACTCCTCCACTACCCGGCTGAACCCATCTTCCCGGGCCTGGTCATACAAGGTTTCCAGCTGGTTTAATACAGCACCCACTATTTGCGGCCGGGGGAAAACCTCCCCCTTCTCCTCCACCAGAGAAGTAGCTATCTCCCTGATATCTCCGGGGAAGCAATTTCTATGATTATTGACGTTTATACCCATTCCCACAACTACGAAATTAATCAATTCAACCTCCGCGCTTATTTCCGTTAATATTCCTGCCAGCTTCTTTCCCTTTATAAATATGTCATTGGGCCATTTTATTCCAGCAGAAAGGCCAGCAGCCTCTTCTATGCCCCTGACTATGGACACTGCAACCAGGAGGGTCAGCAGGGGAGCTTTTTCCGGAGCCAGGGCCGGCCTCAACAGGAGAGAAAACCAGGCGCCTCCCCGGGGGGAAGACCACTGGTGGTCCAGGCGACCCCTCCCTCTGGTCTGTTCCTCCGCTACCACCAGAGCTCCTTCGGAATAACCCTGGAGCCCTAATTCCTTTGCAATTTTATTGGTAGAATCAACTGTATCATGATAGTTTATAACCCTGCCAAACCTCCGTGTTTTTAAATGCCTCTTTATCTCCCGGGGCAATAATAAGTCCGGCTTTTCTAACACCCGGTAGCCCTTGCTGGGGGAGGCTTCAATGAGATACCCTTCCTTGCGGAGGCTTTTTATGCTCTTCCATACAGCCGTCCTGGACTTGCCCAAATTTCTGCTGAGCTCTGCGCCGGAAATATAGTTGCCTGTATTTGTTAATAAAATATCTAAAATTTTTTCCCTCATTGTTTACCTTCTGCTTTCTAAGCTTCCTTTGTATCTCCTGAGCCCTCTGCCCTTCCAGTTTGTGATAGCTTATGGCTGACACCTTTCATTTTAACATAATACCTGGCAATTTTAAAATTCCCGTTATTTCAGTGAAGAAAAACCCCTTCTTCCGTTTTTCCAGAAAAAGGGGCATCTTGCTCAGTTAAGCAGCAAGGATTCTGCCTGTTCAGCAGGACCCCTGGCTGCTAAATTATTTTATCCGTATTCTTAGAATACACCTTGAACTTTACCGGTTTCAACGTCAACATCTACGCGACGATAGGCCGGGTTGGAGCCAGTTCCGGGCATTAAGGGGATAGCACCAGCAACAGGCACTACGAAACCTGCACCCTTAAAGGTGAGGATATCCCTAACAAAGAGCTTCCATCCCTTGGGAACACCCTTCAGGGCAGGATTGTCGGAAAGGCTGAGGTGTGTTTTAACCATGCAGGTACCCAGTTCTTTCATGTCGGGGTCTTTTTCCATTCTATTGAGCTTTTCTAAAGCTTCCGGGGAATATTCTGCACCGTCAGCACCATAAACTTCCGTTACAATCTTGTGGATGCGGTCCTTTAGAGGCTCATCTAATTCATAGAGGAACTTGAAGTTCACATCTTCTTCACATGCTTCTACTACTGCATCAGCTAATTCAAGGGCACCGTCTCCACCCTTCTCCCAGTGTCTGGATAGGGCAACTCTGGCGCCAGCTTCTGTAGCCAGCCTGCGCACTGCTTCAATCTCTTTATCTGTGTCGGTATAGAAGGCGTTGATACATACAACGGGGTTCATACCGGACTTCTTAACCACATTAATCAGGTGAATGAGGTTATCACAACCTTTTTCTACCCACTCCACGTTCTCTTCAGAATATCCTGGATCCAGTGGCTTTCCGGGCACTGGGATGGGAGCTCCACCGTGGCACTTCAGAGCCCTGATGGTTGCTACCAGCACGGCACAGTGAGGTGTTAGGCCGGACATACGGCACTTCAGGTTCCAGAACTTTTCAAAACCGATATCAGCAGCAAATCCGGACTCGGTGCACACATAGTCACCCAGTTTTAGAGCAACGCGGTCTGCAACTACGGAATTCTGTCCAATAGCGATATTAGCAAAGGGTCCTGCGTGTACCATGCAGGGCTGCCCTTCCAGTGTCTGCATCAGGTTGGGGTTCAGGGCCTCAACCATCCAGGCAGTCATGGCGCCGTCTACTTCCAGGTCACCAGTAGTTATAGGGTTACCCTTCTTATCGTAAGCTACTACAATCTTACCCATGCGCTCTCTCATATCTTTCAGGTCGTTGGCCACAGAAAGTATAGCCATAATCTCTGAAGAAACAGCGATGGCAAATCCAGACTCCATCATGAATCCGTCCATCTTACCGCCAATACCGATAATGATGTTACGGAGCGCCTGGGCGCAGAAGTCCATAATCCACTTGAATTCTACATTAGCGGGATCAATATCCAGCCTCTTCAGGCCGATTTTGTTAAGGAAGTTATCGCTGTAGTTAAATTCGTGTTGCATGCGGGAAGTTAAAGCAACCATAGCCAGGTTGTGGGAATTCATAACGGCGTTAATGTCACCGGTGAGACCCAGGGAAAATTCGGTTAACGGAATACACTGGGCTAAACCACCACCGGCTGCAGAGCCCTTTACGTTCATGGTAGGGCCGCCGGAAGGCTGCCTGATGGCTCCAATAACGTTCTTATTGCGCTTTCCTAGGCCCTGGACAAGGCCAACTAGAGAAGTAGATTTACCTTCTCCCAGGGGAGTAGGAGTAATAGCAGTTACATCAATGTACTTACCATCGGGCTTATCCTTTAAGCGTTCTAAAACTTTCTTGTAGTCTACCTTTGCTACATAGTGACCATAGGGAAGAAGTTCTTCTTTTTCCAGTCCCATTTCGTCTCCCAGGTCATAAACTTTTTTCATTGTGGATTCTGCTGCTTGAGCTATTTCCCAGTCAGCATGTTTGGTTGGATCTAAAGGCAATTGTAAAACCTCCTTAAATTTTTTTTAGATAGTTCACATTGTAACTATCCAGCTAGAAAAACTACACCACCTGTGTTTATTATCCCCTCCTTCTCATGATGAAGATTTAACTAAAATTTTTTCACTTTTCTATCCAGGTTTATCCTTTATCTATTATCTAGCTATTACCTGGCTATTATCTTGTACTACAGCGAATTAATTATCATCATACAGAACCCGATCTACAGTGGATGATTCCGTGGTATTCCCCTGGCTGTGCTTCGGGTACGCTGGTATCGTCCCCGGGGCATTCATATTTTCTTTTCCCTGCAGTACTAGGTTTATGTATATTGTGAAGGTTTCTCACAAGTTAACCATTTAACCATTATGCGCTAACCAATATATTTATTTCTACAACCTTTAGCTAAATCCTTCTCCAGAATATTAAAATATTAAAATATTTTTCAAAAAAAATAAGAAGGCCTTTAATTCTCCTTATTTTTAGTAGTTTAAATTATTTTATTCCCTCTTTATTCCTTTTTTACCAGGTAAAGATTTATTGATTTCTAGCTGGAGTTTGCCCTTGGTATCGGTAGATTCTCCTTTATTTTTTTCCTGGGCTTTATATCCCAGTTCAAAGGCAGGCTTTGAGGGAGCTTTTCCCCCCTTCTCCTCTTTTTCTTCCCTTTCCACAACTTCTTTTTCCCTTCCCTCTATAATAGCAGCTACTTCTTCTGCGTCCAGGGATTCCCTCTCCTGCAAGGCCTGGGCCAGCTCTTCCAACTTATCCCTGTTGTTTTCTATTATCTCTTCTGCGCTTTCATAGCACTTATCTATAATTGCTTTTACTTCTCTGTCTATTGCTGAGGCTATTTCTTCACTGTAATCCCTGTCCCTGGCCAGATCTCTGCCCAGGAATACCTGGCCCTGTTTTCTGCCCAGGGTAATGGGACCCAGTACTTCGCTCATGCCGTATTCCATTATCATCTGCCTGACGATATTGGTAGTCCTTTCCAGATCGTTTTGCGCGCCAGTGCTTATCTCATTTAGCACACTTTCCTCCGCTACTCTCCCGGCTAATAATGTGGTTATGCGCTCTACCAGTTCTGTCCTGGTCATGTAATACCTGTCCTCATCCGGCAGCATCATGGTATATCCCCCTGCCCGGCCTCTGGGGATAATAGAAACCTTGTGAATGGGGTCGGTATGGGGCAGCAAATAACCCACCAGAGCATGACCCGCTTCATGGTAAGCCACTATTTTCTTTTCAAATTCACTTATAACCCTGCTCTTTTTCTCCGTTCCGGCTATAACCCTGTCTATAGCCTGTTCCAGGTCTATCATTTCAATAAACTTTTTATTCTTTCTGCCCGCCAGCAAGGCTCCCTCATTAATAATATTTTCCAGATCCGCCCCGGTAAAGCCCGGGGTCCTTCTGGCGATAACCGTAAGTTCAACTTTTTCATCCAAAGGCTTGCCCCTGGAGTGAACATCCAGAATTTCCTTCCTACCTTTAACATCAGGGGCGTTCACTACGATCTGCCGGTCAAATCTTCCCGGCCTCAAAAGGGCCGGGTCCAAAATATCCGGTCGGTTGGTGGCAGCTATAACAATTACCCCTTCATTTACATCGAAACCATCCATTTCCACCAGCAGCTGGTTCAGGGTCTGCTCCCTTTCGTCGTGGCCTCCCCCAAGGCCTGCTCCCCTCTGTCGCCCTACAGCATCTATTTCATCTATAAAAACAATACAGGGAGAACTTTTCTTAGCATTTTCAAAAAGATCCCTGACCCTGGAAGCTCCCACCCCCACAAACATCTCCACAAAGTCGGAACCGCTAATAGAGAAAAAGGGAACTCCTGCTTCTCCTGCCACAGCCTTTCCCAGAAGGGTTTTACCTGTTCCCGGAGTCCCCACCAGGAGAACGCCCTTGGGAATCCTGGCCCCTAGTTCTATGAATTTTTTAGGCTCTTTCAAAAACTCCACTACTTCTACCAGCTCTTCCTTCTCTTCATCTGCCCCTGCTACGGAGTCAAAGGTTACATTCTTTTTTTCCCCTTCATAGAGGCGGGCTTTACTCTTACCAAAGTTCATAACCCGGCTTCCGCCACCCTGGGACTGCTGCATGATAAAGAAAAATATGGCTATCAAGATAATAAAGGGCAGCATATAAGTTAGCAAGGTGGTCCACCAGGCAGGTTCAGCTTCAGGATTGGGGTCATATGGGACATCATGCTCCAGAAGCCTTGCCGTCAAGTCGTCATCCTCAGGCCTATAAAGCTGAAAGGGGGTGCCGTCTTTAAGCTCGCCCCTTATTTCATTTCCTTCTGTTTCTATCCAGGAAACTTCATCGGACTCAATTAGTTTAACGAAGTTGCCGTATTTCATTTGTTCGGGCTCCTCAGTATCAATATCAGCAAAGGTTTGAAATAGGGCTATAGTAATCATCAATATAAGAATATAAAAAGTAGCCTGTCGAAAAAACTTTTTCAAAAAAATCCTCCTCTCGGGAGCTCTGTAAACAGTACTCCGTCAAGTCATTTTACCATAAGTATTTTTAAAAAACAAGAAATCTACTCCCCTGCTCCCCCATCTAAAACACAAATATCCGGCAGGTTCCGGTACTTTTCTGAGCAATCAAGGCCGTATCCCACTACAAACTTATCCGGTATGTCAAAACCGGAGTAATCTGCATTTATCTCCAGGAGACGTCGCTCCGGCTTATCCAAAAGGGCACAGACCTTCAGGGAGGCGGGGAGACGAGTCCTGAAGTTCTCCAGGAGATACCTTAAAGTTAAACCTGTATCCACAATATCTTCCACTATAATGACATGCCTGTCTTCAATGCTTACGTCCAGATCTTTTATTATTTTAACCACTCCGGAAGACCTGGTGGATGTTCCATAACTGGACACGGCAATAAAGTCTATTTCTACAGAAATAGAGAGATGACGCATCAGGTCAGACAAAAATACTATCCCTCCCTTTAAAACACACACCAGCAGAACTCCTTTCCCCCTGTAATCATTAGAAATCATGCCGGCCATTTCCTTAACTTTTTCCTGTATTTCCTCCCTGGTTAATAAAACTTCCAGCTGTTCAGCCATTTTCTTGCCCTCCTGTTCCTCATAAATATTAGAAATAACTGGCTTTTAAAACAAGTACCTTCCGGGTTTTTTCCGTCAACCTGCAGGGATGAGCTATTCTTATCCCCACGACCCACAAAATCTCTCCGTTATTGTCTACTACCAGGGGGATTCTCTCCCTCTGGTCCAGGGGAATCTTTTCGTCCATAAAATAATCTTTTAACTTTTTTGTTCCTTCCATACCCAGGGGCTTAAACCTTGCTCCGGGCCAGCGCAGAGAAACATGTAAGGGTAAAGCAACCTTTTCATAATCCAGGTAGGCTTCCCTTTGGGGATCCGGGGGCCAGGAAAGATTGTCCCTTATCTCCAGGACTGCCTCAATAACCATGTTTAGCTGATGGATGTTGTTTTTTCCGGGAACAACCAGCTGTTTCCCCCCCTCCAGCTTTCTTCTTTGCTGC
>CAYYWR010000030.1:0-10086 GCA_964474145.1 uncultured Syntrophomonadaceae bacterium | reverse complement strand
TATCTTCCTTTCCCAGGCGGAATATTTTGTTCTCCGGCAGCCCTATTGTCTTATGCCAGATATCATAAGCTTCATCATCATTCTGGTATACACTGATATATAATTTTTCTTCCGGAAGGTTGTAACCTTTAGTAACCAGTTCCCAGGCCAGGGCAATAGCCCCTTCCTTAAAATAATCTCCAAAGGAAAAATTGCCCAGCATCTCAAAAAAAGTGGCGTGACGGGCCGTTTTGCCCACTCTTTCAATATCCGGGGTCCTTACACATTTCTGGCAGGTAGCAACCCGGGGATGGGGGGGGATTTTTTCCCCAGTAAAATATGGCTTTAAAGGTGCCATCCCGGCACCTATCAGTAGCAAAGTTGGGTCGTCCTGGGGTATAAGGGAAAAACTGGGGAGAACCAAATGGTCCTTTTGAGCAAAAAAATCAAGAAACCGCTGCCGTATCTCCTTTGTTTTCATATGTATATTAAAACCTCCTTGTTTGTTTCAAATGCGTACATTTTTATCAGGCTAAATGAAACTAAATAAAAAAACATGGAAAGCCATCATCCATTTATATTATATTTTAACATATCATAATATTTATAGACAATTATATATAACTCGCAGCTCATATGTCAACAATAGTTCTCATTTCGCAGTTCTTTTCATGTGTATATGTTTTAATACTACCCGGATAACTGCTACTATGGGAACGGCAAAGATCAAACCTAAAAAACCGAAAAGAGTTCCCCCCACAACCAGGGCCAGGATTACCGATACCGGATGGAGCTGCAGGTTTTTCCCTAAAATAGTAGGAGCCAGGATGTGGCTTTCTACCTGCTGTATGATTACTATCATTATAACCACCTTTAAAGAAAGAAAAGGGGACTCTATTAAAGCCACCAAAATCGCGGGAATTGCCCCGATAATGGGACCAAAATAGGGGATTATATTGGTAATGCCATTTACTACAGCCAGGATTAAGGCAAACTCTACATCCAGGATTAAAAGACCGATATAAACCATACTCCCTACAAACAGGCTTATAAGAAGTTGACTTCTAATATAAGCTCCCATGGTTTCGTCAATATCCCCGGCGATAGTGCTTACCCTTTTTTTGTATCTCACTGGCACCAGGCTCATAAAGTATTCTTTAATACCATCCAGGTCCTTCAGTATATAAAACACTAAAAGGGGCACTAAAATAAACAAAAATATATGGCTGAAAAAATTAATTATTTGGTCAGTAATTAGCTCAACATAATTAATCATCATATCCTGTACTTCCTGGATATTTCCGTCAATGACAGACCTTATGCTTTCTGGAATATTAAAACGGTCGTAGTCTGAATGAACTTTTTCCAGATAAGTCTGTATTTCAGCTGTGTACCAGGGTATTTTCTCCATCATCTTTTGAAGTTCCTTCACCAGGGAAGGCAGCATATTTACAGATAATAGAAATAATGATAGGAAAAATGCGGCGTATATAATTAAAATCCCCAGGGTGCGGGGAATTTTTTTGCTGGAAAAAAACTCTACCAGCGGATTCAGGAGATAAGCAATAATAAATGCTGCTATAAAAGGAAATAAAATAGTAAAAACAGTTTCTTTAATGGTGTACATACCATATAGAATAAGCAGGGTTATAATAAATATAAGGAAAACCCCGGCCAGAGTCATCCCATAGCAGAAAATATTTTTAATTTTATTTTTATCCACCTGACCCCCCCCTTTTTTAATGTATATTATATTTTAGTTCAAAGATTACATTTCTTGTAAAAAAGGAAAGCAACTTCAGTTGCCCGGGTGGAAGGGATACTGTCTTTAATAGGGGGCGTCTACATTGATTAAAGAGCCGTCGTCTTCTACATAATAAATATTAATTTCATTTTTATTGTTTATGTTAAATTCTATAAGACAATGCCAGCAGTAATACTGGTTTGTCCCCACTTTACCCGTATCTACAGATTCACACAAAGGGCAATACATTAAACCACTCCCTGTCTTTATTTGTTCATTTTAAATCACTTATAAACTGCAAGAAATTATTTTACCCGGAAAAATAAAAAAAATACATTAAATGTATTTTCAAAGAAAGAACGGCCTTATTAATTTCTCCAGCATATTATTCTATGAGTGTTCACCTATTCTTTCCTTTATTGTCCCTCCTCCCAATACCATGCTGTCCTGGTAAAATACCACAGCCTGGCCGGGAGCAACAGCTCTCTGGGGACTATTAAAGACTACTCTAACCTGGTCACCGGAAAGGGGTTCCAGCCTGGCTTCTACTTCGGGCGACCGGTAGCGAATTTTAACCTTTATATCCTGTTCTTTTATTTCCCCTTCTTTTATCCAGCTTTCTGTTATAAAATTAACCCCCTCTGCTAACAGCCCCGGGGAAAATAGTTCCTCTTGCCTGCCTAAAATAATTGCATTTTTACTGAAATCTATATCCACTACATAGAGGGGGTATCCCGCGGCCAGGCCAAGGCCTTTCCGCTGACCCACAGTATAGAAGGGAAGCCCCTGGTGGGTTCCCAGTTTTTTGCCGGCAGTATCTAAAAAAGGGCCGGGCTTAACATGGATAGTTCTTTGCTTTCTTAAAAAATTTTTATAATCGTTATCCTGGATGAAGCATATTTCCTGGCTTTCCGCCTTGCCGGCAATGTCTAAGCCTGCTTTCCCGGCCATGTCCCTTATTTCTTCTTTCACATAATCTCCCAAAGGAAAAAGGCAGTGCCTCAACTCTTTCTGAGTAAGGTTGTAGAGGAAATATGTCTGGTCTTTATGGAAGTCCCTGGCCTTATACAAAAAGTGTGTATCGCTGCTGCTATCATAAAACAGCCGGGCATAATGACCCGTAGCCAGTTGTTCTCCCCCCAGGGAAAATACTTCTTTTAGCAGTACATCAAACTTAATAAAGCGGTTACAGACCACACAGGGGTTGGGAGTTCTTCCCCTTTCATATTCCCGGATAAAATAATCTACAACCTTTTTTTGAAAGGTCTCCTTTAAATTCAGCACATGATGGTCAATCCCCAGCTGCTCACAAGTTCTCCGGGCATCCTCAATAGCTCTAGAGGAAGAGCACCTTCTATAAATGTCCCCTTTAGCATCTTTTTCCTGCTGGAGAAGGTCCAGGGTAACACCAAATACTTGATATCCTCTATCTTTTAAAATAGCGGCAACAACAGAACTATCAACCCCCCCGCTCATGGCAACGGCAACTTTCTTTTTTTGCAACATTTAAAAACCACCTCTTCGCTGATCTAAATGGCCTGATACTAAAAGTATAAACTGCTTATTTTGCCCAGCAGCTAAGTTTATGACAAAGGCTTTTTGCTTTAGCTTGCCCTTTATTCCATCAAAGAACCTTTTCCCCTGGTTATATCTTTAAACTTTCTTTTGAAGTCCTCCAGGTTTTCCGGGGGAAGGAGAAATAGGATTTTTACCCTGGAGCTGTAGTCAACATTTTGCACTTCCCCAAGACAGCCGGGAATTTCATTCATTATCTGTCCTATATTATCGTAGTCAAAAGTAATCTCATACTTTTTATAAAATCTTTTTTTTATGGTCCCTGCTTCTTTTAAGCCGGCTTCCCCGCAGTATCTGTAGGCCCTGATTAAGCCCCCTATCCCCAGCTTGACTCCTCCAAAATAACGGGTGCCTACAATTACTACATTGGTAAGGCCTGCCCTTTCTATGGCTGATAACAGGGGAGGTCCGGCTGTTCCTGCAGGTTCATGGGCGTCGGAGGTCCGGGTAATAACGCTATCTCCCATTCCCACCTTGTAGGCAAAAGCATTATGGGTAGCGTCGGGAAACTCCTCCCTTACCCCTTGTATAAAAGCTCTGGCCTCCTTTTCCTCCTGACTATATCCTACAGAGGCAATGAAGCGGCATGCTCCAACAGGCACTTTTACCTTCACTTCTTTTTTTACAGTTAAATAATAACTCATGGGTTCCCTTCCTGTTTATTTCTTTTGTTTCTATTGTTTCTTTTGTTTCTATTATTTTTGCTATTATCTTTTCCTTCCAGGCCACAGCTTATCAAGGCGCTTTTTTATTTTTTCTTCTTCGCCGTTTTCCGTTGGATGGTAATAAACCCTATCCTTTAGCTCTGGCGGAAGATAATCCTGGGAAACAAAGTGCCCCGGGTAATCGTGGGGGTACAGGTATCCCTGGCCGCTGCCCAGTTTCTTTGCCCCGGGATAGCTGGAGTCCTTCAGGTGGGGTGGCACCCCGCCGGAACTCTCCCTGGAAACATCTGTTAGAGCCTGGTTTATGCCCTGGTAAGCCGCATTGCTTTTGGGGGCACCGGCCAGGTAAGCCACGGCCTGGGCCAGAACTATTCTTCCCTCCGGCATTCCTATCATTTGCAGGGCCTGGGCTGCCGCTACAGCAAGGGAAAGTCCCCGGGGGTCTGCGTTTCCCACATCCTCTGAAGCACTGATTATCAGGCGGCGGGCAATAAAATTAGGGTCCTCCCCAGCATATATCATGGAGGCCAGCCAGTATAAGGCAGCATCCGGATCAGATCCCCGAATGGACTTTATGAAAGCAGATATTACGTTGTAATGATTATCTCCCTGACGGTCATAGTTAACCGCCTTTTGCTGCATGGATTCTTCGGCAGTTTCCAGGGTAACCCTGCGGTTTTCATTATTATCCGGGGGTGTTGTTAAAACGGCCAGCTCCAGGGCATTAAGAGCTGTCCGGGCATCACCGTTAGACCTTTCGATGATGTGGTCCAGGGCCTCCTTGTCCACCCCGGGATTCCATCCCCCCAAACCTTTATCCTCTTCCAGAGCTTTTTGTAGAATACTTCGGATATGGGAGTTGTCCAGGGGCTTGAAGGAAAAAATTCTGGAACGGGATAAAAGGGGAGAATTGACAGTAAAGTACGGGTTTTCAGTAGTGGCCCCTATTAGAATAACAGTCCCGTCTTCTACGGAAGGGAGCAGGGCATCCTGCTGAGCCTTGTTAAAGCGATGGATTTCGTCGATAAACATAATGGTCCTTCGCCCCTCCATGCCCAGCATTTCCTTTGCGCCTTTTATGACTTCTTTTATATCTTTAACGCCAGACATTACCGCATTTAACTGCACAAAATCAGCTTTAGAGGTTTCCGCAATAATCTTGGCCAGTGTAGTTTTACCGGTACCGGGAGGGCCGTAAAATATTGCCGAAGACAGGCGGTCAGCTTCAATAAGCCGCCGCAGAATCTTACCCCTGCCCATTATTTCTTCCTGCCCGGCAAAGTCATCCAGACTTTTAGGCCTTAACCTTAAAGCCAGGGGCGCCTGTTTTTCAACTTCTTTCTGCCATCCATAAGAGAAAATATCCATCCAGGGCACCTTCCTTATATTATTTGTTTATTTATTTTGATAGCTAAACAATTACCTTTATTATTACAATTCCCGGTCCAGGCGCCTGTAAGCCTGGAGTCCCAGGGCACACTCCAGCCTCTTTTTTTCCAGGTGGCATCCCATGCTGTAGGGCCTGTATAAATCCCTGTTAAAATTATAAGCATTGGCATGGCATCCACCTCCGCAGAAAAATTTAGCCCAGCAGTGACGGCATTCATCCTTACTGTTTATATCTACCTTTAAGAATTTATCATATAAACTGGGGTCATAGCATAAACCCTTCAAAACATTTCCCATTAAAAAATTATTTATGCCTGCAAACTGATGGCACGGGTACAGATCACCCTCCGGTGTAAGGGCCAGATATTCGGTTCCTGCCCCGCAGCCACTGAGACGCTTCTTTATACAGGGTCCCTGGCTTAAATCCAGGTTAAAGTGGAAAAAAGAAAAGGATTTTAATGTGCCGGAATACTCCTGGTATAATTCTGCTATTTTTTCATATTGCCGATAAATAGCAGGCAGATCTTCTTCTTGCAGAGCGTAGGGCAGTTCAGGGGAAGCTACCACCGGTTCCAGGGATATGCTTTTAAACCCCAGTTCTGCCAGGTGTTTCAAATCTTCACTAAAATCTAAATTGTATCTGGTATATGTGCCCCGAATATAGTATCCTTTGTGTTCTCTTTTTTCTACAAAGGAAAGATATTTGGGCACCAGACCATCATAAGTTCCCTTGCCTTTTAGAGTCCTGACTCTATCATTTATTTCCCTGCGGCCATCCAGGCTCAAGACAACACTAAAGTCTTCCTGGTCCAGGTAGTCCATAGCCTCCATATCCAGGAGCACCCCGTTGGTAGTTAAGGTAAAGCTAAACTCCTTTCCCGACTCTTTCCCCTTATTCCTGGCATAGTCTACTGTTTCCCTTATGAGGGGAAAATTTAGCAAAGGCTCTCCCCCAAAAAAATCAACCTCGCAGTTCTTTCTGGAGCCGGAACTCTGGATTAAAAAGTCTATACCCTTAAAAGCTACCTCCCTGGTCATCAGGCTTTTAGTGCCACCGAAGGCCCCCTTTTCAGCAAAACAGTAACTGCAGGTCATGTTGCAGTCATGGGCCATATGAAAGCAAAGAGCCTTTACTATGTGTTCAGGGGACCGGGAATAGGATTGCGTGTAATCCTGGCTAAACAGCAGTTCTTTTTCGTTTAATTCCTCAACCTCCTGGTAAACTTTTGTAATTTCCCGGGAATCATGGGATTGTGTTAATATTTCCTGAATTTCACCTTCTTTATAACCTTTATCCACAAGGTCTATAACCAGCCCGCCCAATTCACTTACCACATGTAAGGCTCCACTGTTTACATCCAGGACTATATTTAAATCACCAAACTTAAACTTGTGAATCGTGGAAGCTGTCATAACTATTTCCCCCTGTTATTGAAAAAAGTAGTCTTTGACTACTTTTTCTGTTCCTTATTATCCTTTTGGCAAACCTGGTTACCCACCGTACATGATGTCTTGCAGGCCGATTGGCACGAAGTCTGGCATTCCCCGCATCCACCATTATGTAAGCTGGCCTTTAAATCCATAAGGTTAATGGTTTTAATATGTTTTTTATGCTCCAAGAATATTGCCTCCTTTAAAATAGACTTTGATAATTATTATTATAGCAACCATTTACTTCAAGGGCAAGTCTGAAATAAGAGATTACAGCAGGTAAATACGTTATTATTAAGGATTTAAGAAGACACTGTTGGATTTGTTTCCCCTGAAGAGATCAGGGCATAGCGGGTGCCCATGGGTCCAAATACCTCACATACAGTTACCGCTGCTAGCTCTATAGCCGTAATAATCACGGCCAGCTCGGGGAATCTTCCCTGCACCAGCATGATAAGCCCTATGGTAACCCCGGCCTTGGAAAACATGGCAAAGCCTATATATTTTTGCACTACTATATCCGCATTGGCCAGCCTGGCTCCTAAAAAAGAGCCACCCACCTTGCCAAATCCCCGGGCCACTATATATACAGCAGCAGAAACCCAGTTGGCTGCCAGAACATCCAGGTGCAAACTTGCCCCGGCCAGAGTAAAAAATATCACATAAATAGGCAGTTCAATGTCCTCAAAATATTGAAATATATGATGGGGATATAGATTTGTGACCACAAAACCGGTTACCATATTGACCAGAAGGGGGGACAGGTGAAGGGCGCTGGCGATTCCGCTGTTCAGCAAGGCAATACCCACCAGCACAACTACCGTTTGAGGCCGATTGTTTAGATAACGTAAGATTAACAGCAGAAGAAGTCCCGTCAAAACACCCAGTAACATTGAACTGGAAACCTCAATTAATGGTTCTAGTGCAATATTAATGCCAAATACGCTACCCTCTAATAAAATGCTTACCACGGCAGATACCATGCCAAAAAAAATGATACATAAAGCATCATCCAGAGCCACCACCCCCAGCAAAGTGCTGGTAAAGGGCCCTTTGGCGTTATATTCTCTTATTACTGCTACGGGAGATGCCGGAGCAGTAGCTGTAGCCATTGCTCCAAGAAGAAGTGAAACAGTTAAGGGCAGATTTAATATGTAGTACATTACACAAAAAACAATGACTGATGCTCCCACGATTTGTATTACGGTAATCCAGAATACTGATTTGGCAATTCTTTTTAATTTTTTTATTTCTAGCTCGCTGCCAATCATTAAAGCAATCATGCCCAGACCCATGATTTTAATGACTTCAAGTTCCTGGTTCAGGCTGTCAGGTATTATATTAAAAACTGAAGGGCTCAACAGGAGTCCCATTAAAACATACCCTACTACCATGGGCATTTTAATTCTCCGGGCCAGGCGTCCCCCCAGCAGTCCGAATAAAAGTATAATAGCTATCCCTAACGATTGCTGGTAAATTGTCACTTTTAACTCCCCCAGAGGCTAACACTTTATCGCTAAAAACGGTAGTTAAATTTTGAACTTAATCCTGGACATAAAAGGGTATAAAGGTTTTGCACTGAAACTTTATTAGCATGATATTATTTTAAGAAAAATTAAGGCTTATTAAAATAAATTATCATAAATCACCTTCTCCAGACCTGCCCTAAAAACCTTCTTTTATTATAAAAATCCTTTAGATTAATCTCTGGTAATCTCTCCTGCCAGGCCTACTACCTTATCCAGTTCAATGGTAAAAACGACCCCGGTACCCGGTTCTTTTAAATCACCGATGATTTTATTTGTTAGCTCTACAGCCTCACTTATCTTTTCTTCGTGCTGTATTATAGAAAAAATCACTTTATTGGCCGGCCTATCTCCGTCAAAAAGATGACTCAACCCCCCAAAAAGAGGCACATGGGTAGATAGAATCCTGCCCATACCTGTAGATTCTATGACTGTAGCTCCCCTTATGCCTATATCCAGGAAGCCCTCCAGCAACTCATTCATATCTTCCGTTTTGTTTAAAACCAAAACCATTAATTTCATCCATTATCCCTCCCCATTATATGTTTTCATAAAAATAAAAACCGCGGTTTGCGGTTTTTAAGAATCTTCTGCAGCGTTAAGTTTTGTAACCAGATCATTAGCGTCTACACCATGGGCCTGGGCAGCTTCTTCTACTGTTTCCCCGGCAGCTGTAGGACAACCCAAACACTGCATTCCCATTTGAGATAAAACCTGGGCAGTCTTGGGCTTGGTCCTCAGCACTTCAGCAATAGTCATATCTTTAGTAATAGCCATTGTTATACCTCCTGATCGTATTTATTTTTATTCTAACCCCTTTACCACTATTCGTCAAGTTAAAATATCCAAGGGGTTTAAGGAGCAGGCTGCACATTTAACATCTTTCTCATCATTCCCTTCATAATTGAAAATATACACTATGAAAAACTACCCATTCTCTCCTGGCTTTCAAAAATATCCTTATATTTATTTAAATCCATCATAAAATTTATAAACTCTTCCGGTGTGAGGGACTGGTCACCATCACAGAGGGCGCAGCCCGGCTCATAATGAACCTCCATAATTAACCCGTCTGCTCCTGCTACCAGGGCTGCTTTACCCATTACCGAAACCAATTCCCGCAGACCTGTTCCGTGGCTGGGATCTACAAATACTGGAAGATGGCTTAAATGCTTTACCAGGGGAACAGCATTTAAATCCAGGGTATTTCGGGTAACAGGTTCAAAGGTTCTTATGCCCCTCTCACAGAGCATTACCTGGTGATTACCTTCGGACATTATATATTCCGCAGCCAGAAGCCACTCTTCTATAGTAGAAGATATTCCCCTTTTCAAAAGTACTGGTTTATCTATATGCCCCAACTCCATTAGTAGCTGAAAATTCTGCATGTTCCTGGAACCCAGTTGTAATATATCAGCATACTCATTTACCAGTTCCACATCCCTTGTATCAATAACTTCAGTAATGGTGAGAAGACCGGTTTCTTTTCCTACCCTTTGCAGTATTTTTAATCCTTCCTCACCCAGGCCCTGAAAACTATATGGGGAAGAGCGGGGCTTGAAAGCCCCTCCCCTTAAAACCCTGGAACCAGCCCTGCTAACTTCCCGGGCTGTTTTATAGAGCTGCTCTTGCGACTCAATGGCACAGGGTCCGGCAATTATAGTTTTTTCTTTTCCTCCTATACTAACATCATCAATTGTAATTACTGTGCCCTGGGGATTAAAGTTTCGGCCAACATACTTGAGTTTTTTTACAAATTCCAGTGAATTACTCAAAT
>CAYYWR010000029.1:0-10413 GCA_964474145.1 uncultured Syntrophomonadaceae bacterium | reverse complement strand
TCATAACTTTCATTTCTCCAATGGGCATTTTCATGATATAATACTTTTTAATAGCTCCAAGTATTTCTTTTTCTTCTATGGCTTCAATAACGCCTGCACCATGCATTGGATATACAACTTTATCACCCACGTTAAACATAGCTAAACCCCCTAGAATAAATACATATTTATTTTAACATACTAAAGACTTTATGTCAATTTAAATGTTATTTACAGGAAAACTTGTTATTTATTAATTAAACTGTAATACGGGTCAGTTAAACATATTTAGCATAAATGGAATTGACAAAGGCTATGAAATACCCATATAATTAATGATAATAATTGTTTTATTTAATCAAACTATTAAGAGGTGAAAACATGAAAAATGATATTAATCATTTTCAGGGAAAGGTGGAACAACTACTTATCAGGCACCGGAGTGTCCTTGACAGCCTGTCAAAGTACCAGGAAACTAATGCCAGGGTAAACAGGGCCATAACTAAAACTATAACTTTTTGTGGCTGCCTTACCGTAAACGCTACTTCCCAGGACATACCAGAGGATGCCAGCTTTAAAGATTTAAAGGATTATACAAACAGTCATTTAGAGGGCTGTCTTTGTGAGCAATGCAAGGACATCATTGAAGAAAAAATAGGAAACAACCTTTTCTATATGGCTGCATTATGCAATCTCCTGGATTTGGATATGGATGATATCATTGAGAAAGAACTTGATAAGATTTCAACCCTGGGGCGCTTTAATCTTTCCTGACAGCAGTTTAAAAAAAAGCCAGCTCTAAGGCTTCATCCAGAGTGGTAATTCCCCTGGTTCCTTTAAGGCTTTTCCCACTGGCATTCTCCAGTCCTGATAGAGGAACCAGGGAACGCTTGAAACCCAGTTTATGCCCTTCAGCTATCCGTTTTTCCAAGCCGTTAACCGACCTGACCTCTCCCGTCAGGCCTAATTCTCCTATAAATATATCCTGGGCATTTATGGGAATGTTTTTAAAGCTGGAGGCCAGGCAAATTGCTATGCCTAAGTCTACCGCCGGCTCATTTAGCTTGACACCCCCTACTACATTCAGGTAGGCATCATGGTCCTGCAAAAATAGACCCACCTTTTTTTCCAGAACTGCCATCAATAATGCCACCCGGTTGCTGTCAAGCCCTGTAGTCATCCGCCGGGGATTGCCGTGCCTGCTGGGGGTAACCAGGGCCTGTATTTCAATCAACAGGGGTCTTGACCCCTCCAGACTGGCCACCACAACTGAGCCCACTGTATTCTCCGGTCTCCTGGACAAGAAAACCTCCGAGGGGTTTTTTATCTCTACAAGCCCTTTTTCCCTCATGTGAAAAACCCCCAGTTCATTGGTTGACCCAAACCGGTTTTTTACACCCCTTAAAAGTAGATAATTGTGATGGGGATCCCCCTCCAGATAAAGGACACAATCTACCATGTGTTCCAGCAACCTGGGGCCGGCTACTACCCCTTCCTTGGTGACATGTCCTATGGTGAAAACGCTCATGTTATTCATTTTGGATATCTGCATCAGCTCTGCTGTAACTTCCCGAATTTGGGTTACTGTCCCCGGCATTGAGGATAGTTCAGGCCTGTACATGGTCTGTATAGAGTCTATTATCAGCACCCCGGGATTAACTTTTTTTATTTGCTCTTTAACAGTTTCAAAATTAGTTTCCGGCAGTATATAGAGTTGTTTTCCCTCTACCTGCAGCCTCTGCCCCCTCATTTTTAACTGACCTGCAGATTCTTCACCACTGACATATAAGACTTTCATATTCCCGCTCAAAAACCCCGCCACCTGCAGCATCAGGGTAGATTTTCCTACGCCGGGACTTCCGCCGATTAAAACAACGGATCCCCCCACCAGGCCACCTCCCAACACCAGGTCCAGTTCAGAAAAGCCTGTATTTACCCTCTCCCCCTCCACAGGGTCTATTTCATGGTATGGTTGGAGTAATGCAGGTTCCAATTGAGCAGCCCTTTCCCGGGAGTCTCTTTTAAAGCTCTCCTGGAAAGTATTCCAGCCATTACAGTTTGAGCACCTTCCCATCCATTTAAGAGTTTCATGGCCACAATCCTGGCACTGAAACATCATTTTCTTCTTCACCTGACCACTCCCTTAACAATGTCAAACTTATGTTTGATAAATTATATCAAATAATAAGCTGTTTTGGAAGAACTGAAAAGTTAAAAGAACTGAAAAGTTAGAAAAGCAGCTGTAACAAATAATTATTATTATTATTATGTCTATGAAGATTATAGCATAAAAAGAACCCTTTAAGAAAACACTAGAATAAGCAGCCAGGGCAGCCCGTTTCCCAATAAAATAACAAGGACGTATATTATATGAACTATGTTTTTACTCCTGTAAAAGTTTTTTTCCAGGAAGACTCCCTTTCTTACCCCCTGGGACAAAAATTGTACAGCAGTTTTAAAGGTAGAGGAATACCAGTAAAAGTAATGAAGTCTATAAGATTAACAGGTTTGCCGGGAAAAACACCAGAGGAAAAATACCGGCAGGCCAAAGGAATTTTAGCAGTTGCCGTGAAAAAAAATCTCTCCTTTGCCACCTGTAAGCCTTCTGCCCATTTTCAACTGCCCTTGAGCACCAGCTGCCCGGGAAGATGTGAATACTGCTACCTGCAGACGACACTGGGAAAACAGCCTTATTTGAGGGCTTACGTTAACCTGGAGCAAATTTTAGAAAAAGCCCGGGAGCATATTAAAGAGAGGTTTCCCCGGGTCACCTTATTTGAGGCCAGCGCTACCTCTGACCCGGTGGCCCTGGAGCCCTGGACGGGTTCCCTCTACAGGGTTATTGAACATTTTGGAGAGCAAGAACACGGCAGGCTGCGGTTAGTCACTAAATTTACCGGGGTTGACACCTTAACCAGGGCAAAACACAAGGGACATACCCGAATAAGGTTCAGCTTAAACTCCCATAAAGTAATAAAAAACCACGAAAGGGGGACTCCTCCCCTGAACAACCGGTTGGAAGCAGCCAAAAAATTAGCCCGGGCTGGATACCCCCTGGGATTTATTCTGGCACCTCTTTTCCTTTACCCGGGCTGGAAAAGGGACTACCGGGCATTACTGGAGTTAATAAAAGATGAAATGGACTCTTATGATGATAAGGATTTAACCTTTGAGCTCATAACCCATCGCTTTACAAAAAGGGCAAAAAATATTATACTGGAGCGCTTCCCCCGCAGCCAGCTCCCTATGGAGGAACAATCCCGCCAGTTTAAATGGGGACAGTTCGGTTACGGGAAGTACCTGTACTTTCCTGAAGAAAGGGAGGAGATGAAGTCCTTTTTCTTAAAAAACTTAGAAGAACTCTTTCCTGGGGCCCGGGTGGAATACTTTATCTGATAAAAAAACTGCTGCAAGCAGCAGTTTTAGGTTTTGCTTGTCTCAAGTAGTTCCAAAACTTCCGTTTTAAGCTCCCTTACCAGCCTGTTAACCCCTTTTCTTACCGGGGGGCTTAATTTTGATTTAAATTTTCCCCTTTCCTTTATTTCTATGCCCAGTATAATTATTTTCTCTGGCATTTTTTCCGGACACTGTTTCATCCCCAGTTTATATGCTTCAACTAAATTAAACCCATGGATAGAGTACCCTAAAAGTTCTTCCGGAGGACACCCATTGGTTTCAAAACGAAAAATAGTCCCTGGCTCTTCCCCCCTTACCATGGCATCTACTACGTAAATACATTGGGCTTCAATAATATAATCCAGTAAAAATGTGCCGGGACGTCCAATTTCCAGTATCTTTATTTCATTGGGAATTTTATACCTGTTCATCTTCCTTACCGCATGAATACCTGCTCCTTCATCAAAGGCAAGTATGTTACCACATCCCAATATTTTTATTTTCATAGGATTAACACCCCGTTATTTAAAATGTATTAAACTGATTTTTACCTGCTATATTAAATACATTATTATACTTAATACTTACTTCTTGATAAATTGCAAAATTCCTCTGAATTTTTTGAATATTTTTAATTTTTTAATTAAAATTTTTTGAAAAATAAAAATACAGTTTATTTATTAAGGGGTGTTTTTACGATGAAACCTTTTACTCATGGCTTTTCCTGCTTCCCGGCTTGGCAACAGGAACTCCCTTTTGGCACAGGGGACAATTTTGGGGGGAATACGTTTCTATATTAAAGGATATTAAGCCGGCAAAGGGCATTCCCAGATCAGCTTTACCTTCGCTTCTGTCCACCAGGCAAGAAACCCCCAGGACGTCTGCCCCCTCCTGAAGGGTGAGATCTATCACCTCTTTAACGGAGCCTCCCGTGGTAATAACATCCTCTACTATCAAAACTTTTTCGCCTTTAGATACTTCAAAGCCCCTGCGAAGAGTCATTTTGCCATTCTCCCGCTCGGCAAAAACAGCCCTGCACCCCAGATTTCTTGCAGCTTCATAGGCAATAATGATACCCCCCATGGCCGGGCCTACCACCAGTTCTACCCCTTTATCTTTATAAGGTTCCACAAGCATCCTGCATAGCTCTTCCGTATATTTCGGGTACTGCAGAACCTGGGCACACTGCAGGTATTGCCCGCTGTGCTTCCCGGAGGTTAGTAAAAAGTGTCCTTCTAAAAGCACACTGGTTTTTTCAAATATCTCCAGCACTCTATCTTTCATAATATAAATCATTCCTTTCTTTATATATCTTTCCCACTGATTATCCTGTCTCTACTTTTATATTAACATGAACTACATTCCGACAATATTTTGTTCAGAGCCTCCCTGGGGTCAGGGGCAGCAGTTACTGGCCTTCCTATAACCAGGTAATCTGAGCCTGAGGCTAGAGCCCGGGCAGGGGTGTGAACTCTTTCCTGGTCATCCCGGGAAGCCCAGGAAGGCCTCACTCCCGGTGTAACTATTAAAAAGTCAGGACCACAGCTTTTCCGAATAATAGATATCTCCCGGGGGGAGGCCACTACACCCCTTAATCCCGCCTCCCGGCAGAGCACCGCCAGATCTGATACCTGCTGGTCTAAAGATTTATTTACCCCCAGCTCCCGACTTAACACCTCCTGGCTCTGGGAGGTCAGAACAGTTACCCCTAAAACCCGGGGGGTCTCTTTTAAGTTTAGCTTTATGGCTCTCTCTTTAGCAGACTCAACAGCTGACTGGAGCATGGCTTTTCCCCCGGAGGCGTGAAGGTTAAACATATCTGCCCCCTGGGCAACAGCTACAGCCGAAGCAGCAGCCACTGTATTGGGTATATCGTGAAATTTAAGGTCCAAAAAGACCTTAACCCCTTTTTCTTTTATCTGGGATATTATTTGGGGGCCCTGGCTGTTAAAAAGCTGCATGCCTACTTTAAAATAGCTGACCTCTCCCTTTAAATCCTCCACCAGCTCCAGGGCTTTATCCCGGCTGTCCACATCCAAGGCTATAATAATCATAAATCCCACTCCTTCCGGGCTGCACCCTTTATTTGCTTTATATTAGAAATATTATTGTCCTGCAAATATTCTTCCATACCCTTAACTATTTCACAGATTGCCCGGGGATCAACAAAGTTTGCAGTGCCTACAGCTACCCCTGCCGCTCCTGCCATAATAAACTCCAGGGCATCCTCTGCCGTCATAATGCCACCCATGCCGATTACAGGAACCTGGACCTTCTCAGATACCTGCCAGACCATGCGCAGGGCTACAGGCTTAACCGCCGGGCCAGACAGACCCCCCAGAATGTTCCCCAGAACCGGTTTTCTCTGCTTAATGTCTATCGCCATTCCCAGAAGGGTATTTATCAGGGAAAGGGCATCGGCACCCGCCTCCTCCACAGCCAGGGCTATTTCCACAATATCCGTTACATTGGGGGAAAGCTTGACTATTAAGGGCTTGGTTGTTACCGATCTCAGAGCTTTAACCAGGCGATAGGCAGATTCAACGTGGGTTCCAAAGGCCATCCCCCCCTTTTTTACATTAGGGCAGGATATGTTAACTTCCAGCCCCTGGACCTCCTCCAGAGAATCCAGGGCCCGGGCAAGTTTAATATATTCCTCCTCCAGATTAGCAGCTATATTTATTATCAGGGGGACATCTTTATCCTTCAGGTAGGGAATTTCCTGTTGAATGACATATTCAATCCCGGGATTTTGAAGCCCTACAGAGTTAAGAATTCCAGCAGGAGTTTCGCAAATCCTGGGAGGGATGTTCCCCTCTCTAGGCTCTAAGGTGGTACCCTTTACCACCAGAGCCCCTAATTCCTCCAGGTTTAAGAAGGAGGCGTACTCCCTGCCATACCCGAAGCACCCGGAGGCACTCATAACAGGGTTTTTCATCTCGATACCGGCTATTTCTACAGATAAGTCAACCATTTCAAAATACCTCCTCCAGGGAAAAGGCAGGCCCCTGGGCACAGATTTTTTTATAAAGGGTCTTTTGCGCTCCGTCTTCTGCCCGGCCTTCCCCGTCTTTTACAGGGCAAACACACCCCAGGCAGGCCCCTACACCACAGGCCATTAACTCCTCCAGGGAAACCTCCCCCTTTAGCTGATAAACCCCGGCTACCCGGGCAACCTCCTCCAGCATGGGCCGGGGACCGCAGGTGTAGAGGCGGTGGAAAGAGTTTTCCTCCAGCTTTTCCTTCAGGAGGTCTGTTACCAGGCCCTTAAAACCTGTGGAGCCATCCTGGGTTGCTACATGGGGGTTAATCTTTAACTCTTGCAAGTCTTCAATGCCCACCAGCTGGCCTTCTGTCCTGGCTCCCAGCAGCACCTCCACCTCTACATCCTTTTTCAGGAACGCTTTCACCAGAGGGTAAAGGGGAGCCATGCCCACGCCCCCGGCTACTACTATAACCTTTCTGTCCCCCTCCCATAAGGTAAAGGGACGTCCCAGGGGGCCCATTATATCCAGCTTATCACCGGCAGGCCTCTGGGCTAAAATGCCTGTTCCCCGGCCTACAACCCTGTACATAATGGAGATAATCCCGCGGCTACCATCCCAATCATATATACTAAAGGGTCTTCGTAACAAAGGGTCATATCCCCCATCCCTTACCCTCAGGTGGAGGAACTGGCCTGGCTGGACTTCCCTGGATATTTCCGGGGAATAAAGGTCCAGCCTGTACAGGTCATCTGATTTTTTCCTGTGTGCTGTTATTTCAACCGTAACTGAATAGGACATAATAATACTTCCTTTCATCTTCACGCGATATAATCTTTAATGGCGGATATTTTGAAAATAATTGAGCGGAGAACTTTTAAAATAGCCGCTGCCGTATCCAGGGAGGTAAGGCAGGGCATGGATTGTTCCACGGCAGCTCTCCGGATTTTAAAACCGTCCCTCTCCGGCATCTTCCCCTTGGTTAGGGTGTTTATGACCAGGCATACCTCTTCTTTAATGATCAGATCCAGGAGGTTGGGGGTACCTTCCCTGATTTTATTTACAGCAGTTACCTCAATGCCTTCTTCCCGGCACTGTTTCGCTGTTCCCGCAGTGGCATATATTTGGTAACCCAGATCAGCAAATCCTTTTATCAAGGATACTGCTTCCCTCTTATCCTTATCTGCTACTGTAACCAGTATGGCCCCCTCCTTGGGAATAACCATGCCTGTAGCCAGGAGAGCTTTGTAAAGAGCTTTGGAGTAGTCCTCATCTACCCCCATGACTTCCCCGGTAGATTTCATTTCCGGACCCAGGGAAATATCAACTTCTATCATCTTGGCAAAGGAAAACACAGGAGCTTTTATAGCTACAAACCTGGGCTTCTGGTACAGTCCGCTGCCAAATCCCAGTTCTTTTAAAGTTTTACCCATAATAATCTTGGTAGCCATATTTATCAGGGGTATCCCTGTTACCTTGCTGATATAGGGCACTGTCCGGCTTGAACGGGGGTTCACCTCAATTATATAAGGAACTCCCTTTTTTACCACAAACTGTATGTTTACCATGCCCCTGACCTCCAGAGCTTTACATATCCTGGTGGTATAATCAATAATCCTGGCTTCTGTTTCCGGTCGGAGATTCTGCGCGGGATAAACGGCAATGCTGTCCCCCGAATGAACCCCAGCTCTTTCTACGTGCTCCATGATACCCGGAACGAATACATCTTCTCCGTCGGAAACGGCATCCACTTCTATTTCTATGCCTTTTATATACTTATCAACCAGTATGGGATGTTTGGGAGAAACCTTAACAGCCGTTTTCATATAGGTTACAAGCTCTTTTTCGTTGCAAACAATTTCCATGGCTCTCCCCCCCAGAACATAGGAAGGCCTCACCAGGAGGGGGAAACCTATCTCTCCGGCAATATTTTGGGCATCCTCCAGGGAAAACCCTGTTTTGCCTTGCGGCCTGGGGATATCCAGCCTGCTTAAAAGCTGTTCAAACTGCTCCCTGTCCTCCGCCCTGGCAATTTCCTTATAATCTGTGCCCAGAATTTCTATCCCGGCATCATGCAGGGGCTCTACCAGGTTAATTGCTGTTTGTCCCCCGAACTGCACTATTACTCCCAGGGGGTCCTCCTGCTGGATTATGTGCAAAACATCTTCCGTAGTTAAGGGCTCAAAATACAAACGGTGGGCGGTATCAAAATCAGTGCTTACTGTTTCCGGGTTATTGTTTATTATGATTGATTCCACCTCAACTTCCTTAAGAGCCCAGGCGGCATGGACGGAACAATAGTCAAATTCTATGCCCTGGCCGATTCGTATAGGCCCAGAACCCAGCACTATAACTTTATTCTTGTCTCCAGTCTTTTGAACTTCGTTTTCTTCTTCATAGGTGGAGTAATAATAAGGTGTAACGGCATCAAATTCAGCAGCGCAGGTATCTACCATTTTAAAGACTGGCTTTACTCCCAGGCCATATCTCCGCTGCCGGATATCCTTTTCTTCTTTATGCAAAAGGGTGGCTATTTCCCTATCAGAAAAACCCATTTTCTTTATTCTCAACATTTTCTCTTTATCCAAACCCTCAAAACCGGCAGCTTTGATTTCCTTTTCTCCCTCCATGAGATTCTTTATTTTATGAAGGAAAAAGTAGTCTATTTTGGTGATGCTATGGACTTCCTCCAGACTCATACCCCTTCTCAAGGCTTCAGCCAGGATAAAAATCCTTTCGTCATCCGCCCTGGCCAACCTGTGACAAATCTCCTCCCCGGTTAAACTGGAAACACCGGGAAGCATGAGCCCGTTAACATCTATTTCCAGGGAACGAAGGGCTTTCATTAATGCCGATTCCAGGGTCCTGTCAATAGACATAACTTCCCCTGTGGCTTTCATCTGGGTTCCCAGGGAACGGTCTGCAGCTTGAAACTTATCGAAGGGCCACCGGGGAATTTTAGCTACTATATAGTCTATGCTGGGCTCAAAGCAAGCTGTAGTTTTTAAAGTTACGGGATTTGGAATTTCCTCCAGGTTCAATCCCACTGCAATTTTTGCTGAAACCTTGGCTATGGGATAGCAGGTAGCTTTAGAAGCCAGGGCACTGGACCTGCTTACCCGGGGATTAACTTCAATAATGTAATAGTCAAAGCTATGGTTATCCACAGCAAACTGAATGTTACAACCACCTTCAATGCCCAGGGCCTCCATTATCTTAAGGCAGGCCTTTCTCAGGCGGTTAAACTCCACGCTGGTCAAAGTCTGGGTGGGGGCTACTACTATGCTATCTCCCGTGTGTATCCCCATGGGGTCTATGTTTTCCATACTGCACACCATAATGCAGTTCCCCTTACTATCCCGCATCATTTCAAATTCAATCTCCTTCCAACCTGTTACACTTCGCTCAATTAAAACCTGGTTGATCATACTGTAGCGAAGCCCCCGGGTAACTATTTCTTCTAGTTCCTGGGGGTTATGGGCAAATCCACCCCCTGTTCCCCCCAGGGTATAGGCTGGTCTAATTATGACAGGGAAGCCTGTTTCTTTAATGAATTTTTCCGCCTCCTGCAGGGAAGATACAATAACGCTTTCAGGAACCGGTTCGCCTATATCCCTCATCATGGACTTAAACATATCCCTGTCTTCAGCTTTTTTAATAGTGTCCAGGGGAGTCCCTAAAAGCTCTACCTTTTCCTGCTCCAGCACTCCCATCTCCGCCAGCTCTACAGCTATATTTAAACCTGTCTGCCCCCCCAGGGTTGGAAGCAGGCCATGGGGCTTTTCTTTTTTTATTATCCGGGCTACAAATTCAGGAGTCAGGGGCTCTATAAAAACTTTGTCAGCAATATGGGGATCTGTCATAATAGTTGCCGGGTTGCTGTTTACCAGTATAACCTCCTCAATACCTTCCTCTTTTAGAGCCCGGCAGGCCTGAGTTCCTGCATAATCGAATTCAGCTGCCTGTCCTATAATAATAGGACCGGAGCCTATAACCAGTATTTTCTTTAAATCTTCTCTTTTTGGCATACTCCCCCATCCTTTCTGCTATTTTA
>CAYYWR010000028.1:8557-10450 GCA_964474145.1 uncultured Syntrophomonadaceae bacterium | reverse complement strand
ATAAATGTCAGATAATATCGGTATAAATGTCAGATAATATCGGTCAGGAAACTACATCCACTGTATATTTCCTTATATATCTCTTCTATATCCTTATATGTTCTTATATGTCCTTATATATCCCTTATTCTACTACATAGCGGGGACTGCCCCTGAGAAAACTCCTGATATTCTTTACCGTGGTTCGCCGTATACGCTGGATGGCTTCCCGGCTGAAAAAGCCGATATGGGGTGTAATCACCACATCTTCCCGGTTTAAGAGAAGCTGGTTGCGGACGAATTTTTGCAACATCTCCTGGGGGAAGTGGGGCGAAAAAAGCCTTTGCTCCTCCTGGATAAGGTTTTCCCCCTCTAACACATCCAGGCCAGCGCCGGAAACTATTCCCTCCTCCAGGGCCATAAGCAAAGCCTCCGTATCTATTAACTCTCCCCGGGCAGTATTAATCAAAAGAGCCCCTCTTTTTATCAGCTTTATATTCTCTTTGTTTATCAGGTAATGGGTATGCTCATTAAGGGGAGCATGCAGGGTTATAACGTCAGACTCCTTTAAAACCCGCTCCAGGGAAACATAATTGAAGTCCATTATTTCAGCCAAAAAGGGCTGCTTGTTAACATCGTAGGCCAGAACATCCATACCGAAACCTTTAGCCATGCGGATAACGTGAAGGCCTATATGGCCTGCCCCTATAACTCCCAGGGTTTTGTCCTTCAAGTCAAAACCCTGCAGCCCCTTCAGGTCAAACTTTTCCCTGGTAGTACGGAAATAAGCCTTGTGCACATTCCTGGATAGAGCCAGTATCAGGGCAAAGGTGTGCTCAGCCACGGTGTTTTCACCGTAAACAGGAACATTGGAAACCAGGACATTCCTTTTTTTACAGGCTTCCACATCAATATGATCATATCCCGTAGACCGGGTAGCTATTAATTTCAAGCCGGGTATGGCTTCCAGTACCTTATCCGTTATCTCCGAGTAAACAAAAATACTCAACACCTCAGTATCTTCCAGTTCATTTTTAAAGCTTTCAAAATTTTCCTCAGTCAGGGTTTCCTCAAAAAAGGTTAAAGAACAATCTTTGCGAAGACTCTTTCGAAAATAATCCTTTTCCTTTTTTGTTTGTATTTCAGAAAAAGAGATTTTATTCTTCACAAACTATTTTCACCTCACAAAATATCACAACTACTTGTATAGAAGCGGCATGAAGTCTAATTTAAGTTGTTAAGCTAACAAGACTATTGTTAGTATTGTTTCACCCTTTAATTATGAATATACAACTTCGAATATACAACTTTGTCGGCCATTAGCTTAAACTCGCCGCAATGTTCTTTATTCTCCCTTTATTTCTTGCCTGGCCAGCTCATCACAGCGGTTATTATAGAAGTTATCGGAATGGCCCTTAACCTTTATAAACTTCACCTGGTGCTTCCTGGCCAGCTCTAAAAGTTCCTGCCACAGGTCCTGGTTTTTAACCGGCTCTTGCTGCACTGTCTTCCACCCGTTCCTCTCCCATTTTGCTAGCCACCCCCGGTTGAAAGCATTTACCAGGTAAGCACTGTCACTGTATAGATTAACCCTGCAGGGATATTTAAGGGCTTTAAGAGCCTCTACGGCAGCCCTCATTTCCATTTTCTGATTGGTTGTATGGGGCTCTCCCCCGGATATTTCCTTTTTGTTATCTCCATAAAGTAAAACAGCTGCCCAGCCACCGGGCCCGGGATTGCCCGAACAGGCTCCATCTGTATATATTTCCACCGTCTTCATAAGTCCTACCTCCCACTTTATCTCCATATAATCCCTGTATAATTGTAAATATTCCCAAGTATTTCAAAAAGTATTTCAAAGAAAGCTTGTTTGTTAGTTAGTTTGTTTGTCTGTTTGTCTGTTTGTCTGTTTGT
>CAYYWR010000028.1:0-8457 GCA_964474145.1 uncultured Syntrophomonadaceae bacterium | reverse complement strand
TGTTTGTCTGTTTGTCTGTTTGTCTGTTTGTTTTAGTTTGTTTCAGGGGGAGATTCTAAAATATTATCATTATAATTTAAAAAAGTATACCATACCGAATAATTAATTGCCAGTAAAAGCCAGTAAAAGGATTTTCCCATTTTGCTGCAAAACCCTTATTTATTTTCTGCACTTCTGCTACAATAGAACATATCTTAGAGCATGATTTAGAATGGAGTGATTGATTTGTCCACAGGTATTAACCTGGCCTATGGTAAAGAAAACATCCCCCTGAACTTAAATAAGCCGTATAAGGTATTAACACCGCCTTCCCGCCCCCTCCCCGGGAATCCGTCAAAACTAACCGGGGAAGCCCTTAATAACCCCCTGGGTACACTTCCCCTGTCAAAAATGCCCCGGGCTGGAGACAAAATCGCAGTAGTAGTTTCTGATCAGACCCGGGTTACCGGAAGCAGAACTTTTTTGCCCCTGTTAATAGAAGAGCTGAATAAAGCAGGCGTTCCCCATGATGATGTAACCATTATCTTCGCTACAGGAAACCACAGTCCTCCTGTTCAACAGGAAAAAATTAATATAGCAGGGGAACAGCTACTGTCTAAAGTTAAATCTTTGAGCCATGAGGCAGGAAAAAGGGAGGATATGGCCTTTCTGGGCAGGACCTCCCGGGGAACTCCCGTTGAACTGAACAGGCACTATGTTGAAGCCGACTTCAGGATAATTACGGGAAGTATCCTCCACCATTATTTTGCTGGTTTTGGAGGGGGACGTAAAAGCCTCCTGCCGGGAATAGCCTCCCGGGAAACAATCCTGGCCAATCACCAGCTGGTATTTGACCCCACCATTAGCCAGGGTGTGCACCCCAAAGTTGCCCCGGGCAGCCTGGAGGGAAACCCGGTACATGAAGATATGCTGGAGGCAGCAGCCATGGCTCCCCCGGACTTCATGTTCAACACTATTGTAGATATGAAGGGAAATATTATAGATGCAGTAAGTGGGGACTACCAGCAAGCCCACCTGGAAGGCTGCCGGAAAGCCCGGGAGCTGTATGCTGTCAGTATAGATGAAAGGGCAGACCTGGTTATTGCCAGCTGTGGAGGTTACCCCAAGGATATTAATATGATCCAAATTCAAAAGTCTCTATATAACGTGTCCCTGGCAGTAAAGGAGGGAGGCGCAATCATACTCCTGGCCCAGTGCCCGGGGGGAATAGGGTCAGGGGAATTCCTGCACTGGTTTTCATATCCTTCCCCCCACAGGGCTGAGGAAGTGCTGAGGGATAGCTTTGAACTCAATGGCTTTACAGCTTTATCTATAATGAGAATAAATCAAAAAAGCCGGGTTATAAATTATACCCGGCTGGATTCTGATTTAGTGGAGAAAATGGGAATGACTCCCGCAGAAAGTCTGGAAGAAGCCCTGGACAGGGCGCTCATAAATAAAGACCCGCTAATTTATGTTATCCCCTTTGGCAGCACAACCGTACCTGAAATAAAGCAAATGAAATAACTACAATCATACATACCTTAATAATAGCTACAATAATAATAGCTACAATAGCTACCAGTACCCCCTATCCTTTGCCGGCTACTCAATAAACTATTTTATCAGGTAGTAGCAGTACTCCAGATTATCATGGTCCATTTCCTTTAATGAGTGCATCAGTTCATCCCTGGACTTATTATTCAACTGGGCGTGATAGTTGCCCAGGGCCGTCTGGCAAACAATACGGCTGGCATGGGACTCTGAGTTCCGGGTTACAAAATCAACAATTTCTTCAATCATCCGGGTTTCCTGGTAATCCATTTTTGACTGCCTCCTGCAAATATAGTTAATACAAGCCCTGGCTTAATCATATTTTAACCATCAGAACAAATATTATGCTCGAAAAGAACAAATATTGAGCCAGCCAAAAGTTTTAGTAACTGTTCAGCTGCTGATGCAGCTGTTGAAAAGGCAGAAGGGCTAAGGAGATACAAATTTTATATGGTTATCAAATCCCTTATACTCTCCAGGGTTTTGTCCCCTATGCCGGAAACCCTGGTAATATCCTCCACAGACTGAAAGGGCCCGCCCCTCTCCCGCTCCTGTATAATGGCCTGAGCCCTGGTGGGCCCAATGCCAGGAAGTGTTTCCAGGTCCCCCTGGGAAGCAGTATTTATGTTTATCCTTTGGGCATGTCCAGAGTCTATACCGGTTACATCGGTTATACCCGCTGCTCCCTTTACAGGCAAATGCTCTTCCCCTTCCACGGGAATATAAACCTGCTGCCCATCCTGTAGACCGGCAGCCAGGTTTACGGCATCACTTACAGCCTCCTCTTTAAAACCTCCGGCAGCCTCCACGGCATCAATAACCCTGGAGCCCTCCTGAAGGTTATAAACACCGGTATTTTTCACTCCACCTGCCACGTGTACTATAATTTCCCTTGCAACATCTTCTTCAATGTCTTTTCCTGCATACTCCTCTTCATCCTGCCTGTCTTCCTTCCCATTGTCCTCCCCTGGAGACGATGCAGTTATTTCAAACTGCCCCCTGCTGGAAGGATACCAGGACTGGTAAGCCTGGTAAATCAGGCCCCCGGCCACTAACAGGGCCAGTACTATAATTACAATATTTTCCCTTACCTTGAATTCTTTCATTTTTCCTTCCCTCTCCCAAACAAGAAACTATTATTTCACCACAAGGTTAACCAGCTTTTGGGGCACGGCTATTTCCTTTAAAATATTTTTCCCTTCCAGGTGGGGCTGCACCCTGGGCAGTTCTTTAGCTGCATTTATCATGTCCTCCTGGCTGCAATCAACAGGTATTTTAATCTTATCCCTTATTTTTCCGTTTACCTGGACTACTATTTCTATATCGGCAGCTTTAAGGGCCTCCGGGTCATGGGAAGGCCAGCCCTGCAGATGAACACTTTCCTCTGCCCCCACCGGGTCATTCCACATCTCTTCACAGATATGGGGGGCAAAAGGTGCCAGAATAACAATTAAATCTTTTATAGCCCGGGAAAAAAGTACTTTATTTACCTTTTCCCCCTCCACCTTATCCAGGTAGTTGTAAAGGGCATTAACCAGTTCCATTATGGAGCTGATAGCCGTATTGAAGTTAAACCTTTTTTGAATATCCTCAGATACTTTTTTTATGGTTGAGTGAAGGGCGTGATATGTTTCTTTTTCCAGAGCAGAAAGCTCCTGGATACGTATAGCCCCTTCCCCTGACACTAAAAAGTCCTTGTTATCATTTACCAGCCTCCAGGCTCTGCGCAGGAAACGGTAACAGCCTTCTACCCCCTGGTCGTTCCAGTCCAAATCCTTTTCCGGGGGAGCGGCAAAGAGGATAAACAGCCGGCCCGTATCTGCCCCATACTTATCTATTATCTCATCAGGAGTTACCAGGTTCCCCTTGGACTTGGACATCTTGGCCCCATCCTTGTAAACCATGCCCTGGGCCAGAAGGCGGGAAAAGGGCTCTTTAACTCCTGTTAGCCCAGCATCGTAAAGGGCCTTGGTAAAAAAGCGGGCGTACATCAGGTGCAGGATAGCATGTTCAATGCCTCCAATGTACTGGTCCACAGGCATCCAGTAGTCCACATCCTCCCTTTCAAAGGGAAGTTCCTGGCTGTGGGGACTGGCGTATCGCAGGAAATACCAGGAGGAGCATACAAAGGTATCCATGGTATCTGTTTCCCTTTTCCCCTGCTGCCCGCACCGGGGACAGGGGGCCTTCTGGAATTCCCGGGAGGCCTCCAGGGGTGACTGCCGGGAATCTTTCAGCTCTACGTCTTCAGGAAGTTTAACGGGAAGGTCCTGGTAGGGGACAGGGACAGTCCCGCAGCTGTCACAGTAAATTATGGGTATGGGGGCACCCCAGTAGCGCTGCCTGGATACCAGCCAATCCCTGAGGCGATAACTTATTTCCTCCTTGCCCCAGTTTTTCTCTTCCAGATAACGGGTAATTTCCCTGATACAATCCCGGGAATCCATACCGTCAAAGTGGGCGGAGTTTACCATGATGCCGTAATCTTCATAAGCTTCGGTCATGTTTTCAGATGTCAGGTCACTGCCCTCAGGCTTGATGACCAGCTTTATCGGCAGGTTGTACTTTTTGGCAAAAAGATAGTCCCTCTGGTCGTGGGCAGGAACAGCCATAATAGCTCCTGTTCCATATCCCATAAGTACATAGTTCCCTACCATGATAGGCACTTCTTCCCCGTTAAGGGGGTTAACACAGTAGGCTCCTGTAAAGACTCCCAGTTTCTCCGTTTCGGCAGAAGTCCTTTCTATTTCACTTACCCTTCTCATTTCCTCCACAAAGTCCAGAACTTCTTTTTCCTGCTCCTTGCCTGCTACCAGTTCCTTGACGTAAGGGTGTTCAGGAGCCAGCACCATGTAGGTGACGCCGTACAGGGTGTCGGGCCTGGTGGTAAAAACACTTATAGTTTTTTCAGAATCCTTAACTGGAAAGCCTGCCTCAGCACCATGGCTTCGGCCTATCCAGTTTCTTTGCATTATTTTTACCCTCTCCGGCCAGCCCTCTAAAAGTTCCAGGTCCTCCAGAAGGCGGTCTGCATATTGGGTGATTTTAAAAAACCACTGCTCCAGGTCCTGAATTACCACACCGGTTCCACAACGCCAGCACTCACCGTCAATAACCTGCTCATTGGCCAGCACCGTCTCGCACAGGGAGCACCAGTTTACATCTGCTTTTTTCTTATAGGCCAGGCCCATTTCGTAAAGTTTCAAAAAAAGCCACTGGGTCCACCGGTAATAATCAGGGTGGCAGGTGGTCACCTCCCGCTCCCAATCATAGCTGAGGCCCAGGGAATCCTGCTGCTTTTTCATATAAGCTATGTTATTATAGGTCCACTGGGCGGGGGGAACTTCATGCTGTATGGCAGCGTTTTCCGCGGGCAGACCAAAGGCATCCCACCCCATGGGGTGAAGGACGTTGTAACCTTTCATTCTCAAAAACCTGGCCAGGACATCCCCTATGGAATAAACCCGCATGTGGCCCATGTGCAGCTTTCCGGAGGGATAGGGGAACATTTCCAGAACGTAATACTTTTCCCTTTCAGGGTCAAGGTCACTCCGGTTAAATTTTTTCTCCTCCCATACTTTTTGCCATTTTGGTTCAATTTCCTTTGGATTATAATCCTTCCTCATTTTTTTCCTCCTGTATGTATAAAATAAACATCTAAAACAGTAAAAAACCCTCGCCTAAAAGGGACGAGAGCCATAATAACTACTAAAGATTAAAAGAGCTGTTTTCTTCAGGATATATCTGAGTTGTATTTTTCCAGAGGCGTTCCAGGTTGTAGAATTCCCTTAACTCCGGCTGCAATATGTGGACAACTATTTCTCCAAAGTCCAGGACAACCCACAGCCCATCCCTGTATCCTTCCTGCCTCAGCAGTGCATAGTTATGCTCGTCCAGTTTTTCTACCATATGATCGGCAATAGCCTTGACCTGAGTAGCATTATTGCCGCTGCAAATTATAAAGTAATCAGCAATTAAGGATACTTTGCGAATATCACATACTACTACTTCTGCTGCTTTCTTTTCTTCAGCATAGAAAACAGCCCTCGAGGCTAAATCCTTAGCCGCATTGTTCACATAACCCCTCCTTAGATATCATCATATTATATCCCTTGTAATGTACATTATACATTATTCCACGTCTTCTGTTAACTCTTTTTCAGAATAATTATAGCCTGTTATAACCGTAACATGAGCCGGGTAATCTGTTATAACTTCTTTCAAAAGCTGGGAACCGGGAATGGCAATGGCAATATCCTTGGCAGGCTCTATATCCTTTACTCTACTTATAACCTGGGATCGGGGATATTCCTGGTAGTCAGCATCTTCCACCTTCACAATCTCATACCCCTTTTGGGTCAGTTTCTCAGCCACCTGCCTGGCTTCATCCGGAATCCCTGTACCATTCAATACTTCAACTGTTATTAATTCTGGAACTACCCCCTCCCCTTCCTTTTCCTGGGCCTCTTTCTCTGCCTCTTCCCCTTCTCCCTCTGCTTCTTCCTCTTCCCTGGCCTCAGCCTCTTCTACCCCTTTTTCTTCCCCTTCTTCCTCTTTTTCGTCTTTTTCGTCTTTTAGTGCTATACCCTTTACCTGCTCTTTTACAAGCTCTTCCTCAACAACCCAGAACTCTTCTCCCTCTACAACCTTCAGATTGCCGGATATTGTTTCCAAAACTACATCTTTTTCATAACTTTTCTCCCTGAAGGTATCATGGTAGTAAACCGTTTCCCTCCAGGACAGATTGGTCTGCAGGTGGGAAGAAAGATTTCTGACTGCTGAGGGAAGCCCGGTAAAGAAACCTTTGCTGCTAATACTGTCCACAAGAACTGCTGTTAACTTTCGCTGTCTTTCCAGCTGGTCCAGGGAGTCTTCCCCCTCCATTTTAGTAGAATAAAACCTGTAGGCTTCTTCCCCCGATAGTGACTGTTTCCCCTCCTCAAACAACCTCCGCTCCTGATGATAAAGGGGCTCTACAATTTCCAGCTCAAGCTCACCCGCTATTTCTACTGCCCGGGGAATCACCCGGTAATCCAGCTCCACAAAATAGTGCACCGGGACATCCAGCAGTTGAGAAACTGTATCTATAAAAAGGGGAGCCCTCTGGGGAGGGCCCTCCAGGGTATAAACCCTTTCCAACCCTGTTCCGCCGTAATCTTCTATGTCGACGTAGGTTTTCCCCGGAATATAAAAAGCCGCAATACTATCCTCCTGGGGACTGTAACTTACCAGGACCGTCTTTTGCGCAATATCCCGCCCGTCTTCCAGGTAGTCAATCCCGGCAATCAGAAAGTTAACCCTGCCGCTGCTGTGGGTAGAACTAAGGCTCTCCCCCCAGGCCTCCCCCACATACATGCTGTTCAGGGAATTAATCCCCCTGAGCACAGTTATGGTGATAATAATAAAGGCTAAAACTGTAAGCAGAAAAGCTATTCTTTTTTTCTTTAGCCTGATTCTGGTTCTGGGCCTGGTTTGTTGTATCATCAAGACCTGACCTCCCGGTTTCTAAAGGATATTTTCATAATAAGAGCATTTCTGAAATTAATGGAATCAGGGTGTAGAAGGAGCCCTCTTTCTACAACATAGTTTATAGTTTGGTCCAGAGCCCGGAGAAGAGCTTTATCCAAATCTTTAAAGGCCAGTTCCCTTATTATATCTACTCCGGGGAAGGAGCGGTTTTCTTCTATGAAATCAGCCAGGAAAACCAGGCAGGCCAGCCTGCCCATGCCAGCTTTCCCTGTTGTATGACAGCCAATAGCTTCTAAAATGTCCTGCTCCTCTATGTCCAGCTCCCTTTTTACCAGCAAAGCTCCCACAGGAGCATGAAGAAGCTCAGGATTATTCTTTTCCACCACATCAATCTTTAAGCCCAGCTCCCCGGCTTTAACCAGCAGTTCCTCCCCGGAAAACTGTTTCCCATAATCGTGGAGCAAACCGGCCTTTTCAGCCCTGGCTTTATCTATACCATAAAAGCAGGCCAGTTCCCCGGAGGCTTTTTTTACCCCCAGGGAATGAAGGTACCTTTTTTCTCCCAAAACCTGTTTGAGTAAAACTTCATAACCCTTGTTAACCATGTTCCATTATCTCACCTGCCATATATTTCACCTGCCAAATTTTACTTTTCGACAATTATTACAATTTTCCTGCCAGAAAAATAAAAAAGGCAACTTTTAGCTGCCTTTAGTTACTCTTATTTTAGCCTTATTTTAGCTTTCTTTCCTGGATTTAGCCTCATTGACAATGATTTCCCGTCCCTCCAGGCCAGCCCCATTCATAGCTTCTATTAACTTATCTGCTTCCCCCTCAGGCACTTCTACGAAACCGTATCCTTTAGACCTGCCTGATCGGTTATCTGTAATTATTCTACAGTCTAATACCTCACCGTGCTGGGAAAAAGCAGTGATGAGATCATCTTCCTTTAAAGCCCAGGGGATATTACCTACATATAGAGTTTTAACCATCTTGTCACCTCTCTTTCATGATACTGATACCTGTTCTTTTGTATATTATTTTCCAATTTCAAAATATTATGCAATAAATATACAATAAATATCAGTTACAATTATTTTATGTGACTGTTTTACAGCCATATAATTTGTTTTTTATAATGTACTGCTCTACTCCTGATGTTGTCAAGTATTTAATAGTTTTCCCTTCTTTAACCCTCTGTCGTATATCTGTTGAAGAAATGCCCACCCCCGGTACGGACAAAATTGATATCCTGGATAAAAGCTCCTTGCCTGTTTTTTGCTCCAACCGGGACAGGGAGTAGCCTGGCCGGGTTACCGCTATAAAATAACATAGCTGCAGCAGCTGGTCATAGCCCTTCCATGTATTAATATCCAGGATGGCATCTGCCCCGGTAATAAAGTAGAGTTTTTTCCCCTGGCCATACAAATCTCTAAACCGCAAGACTGTATCAAT
>CAYYWR010000027.1:0-10530 GCA_964474145.1 uncultured Syntrophomonadaceae bacterium | reverse complement strand
TGCCGGAAATAAGGCCTCTTTTATGAGGGCCAAACCATTTTACCGCTGCGGGTGTGGGCGCTGCATATCCAAAGCCCATGGCCAAACCAAAAATAATACCAAAGGAAATTGACAATCCCACAGGAGTAATTAAATAACCGGACATAAGCAGTCCAATGAGTGCTGCAACTCCAGCCATCATGATAACCGTTTTGGGACCAATCCTGTCCTGGAGACGACCCCCGGGAACCATGGAAGTGGCAAATATGAAGCAGGCAATCATATATGGAACCTGCGTTTCGGTGGCTGACCAACCATAATCTTGAACCAGCGTGGTCTGGAAAGCACCCCAGGAATAAAGAACCCCCAGCGCCAGGTTAACTCCCATACCTGCAAAAGCAACCCTCCATCCCTTATTGGGAATTGCATTTTTAGTTTTAGACATATTCTCTCTCTCCCCTTCTCATAAGTAAGTTGTAAAGGTAACAATTTAAATTAAACAGCATTCTTTTTGCTCTAATTTCCTGATTAACACCTCCTTCCCAGTGATTATTATAATAAAAAACTAAACTTTTATAATATTTTGGCAATTTTATGCTGTTACCATGCATTTGTATCTGTCATTTGTATCTGTCAATTATTTCACCTTTGGCCCTGAAAAAGGCTTGCGGGGCAATGTAACAAAGTAATATCCAATAGACATGCATTATGTTTATTTCGACAATAATGTTAATTATCCTTTTGAAGTTACTTTTTAATTCTGCAAAATATATTTATTAAATATTTAACTGGCTTTTCCGACTCTATAAATGTACACACTGGCAGGGCAAAAGCTGCTGATATAAAAGGGCGCAAGGGTTTTACATTTTTCTCCACGCTTTAAAAAATCAGAAGTTTTGAAAATAATATTCGCAATTTTCACTATATTGGCAATATTCTAATTTTGAATATTCTGAACATTTTACTGCGACAGCTGTCCAGCAAGGCACGCTGCCAAACAAGGCTCTTTTATAATGATAAATCCCTGGGGTGGGCCACAAAAAACAGGAGGGATATCTTATTGATATCCCTCCTGTAAGCAGTTATCTTTTGCTATTTAATGGTATTCGTTCATATACTTACCCTTACGCTTTCGCTGTCTCCTCTTCTTTCACATCTTCCATAATGTCTGTAGGAGGCTTCATAACAAGAGCCAGAATCACAGCTATAACACTGATACCGGCAGAAATAGCGTAAGCAACGTTGAATGTGCCTGTAGCGTCCCGGACAATACCCCCCAGAAGTGGGCCAAAAACTCCGCCGCCGCCCCAGGCAGTAAAGACCAGACCGTAGTTAACACCCAGGTTTTTAGTGCCGAAGTAGTTAGCAGTTATAGCAGGGAACAGAGTAAGCATTCCACCAAAGGCAAATGCTACGATAGAAGTTCCGATAAATAAGGGCACTGCAGTTACAAAAGTGGCAAATAAGGAAAAAGTTACAACCTGCAAAACAAACATCAGGAGCAGTGTATTTCGGGCTCCGATTTTATCCATGAGCTGCCCGCAACCAAGACGTCCAGCCCAGTTGAAAATAGCGTATACAGAAATAAGCCAGTAGGCCAAAGATTGACTTAGCTCGGCCTGCTCCAGTCCAATGGTACGGAGCTGCCCAATAATCAGCAAACCGGCCAGTGTGCCGATACAGAACATGGCCCATAATCCGTAAAACTGTTTTGTCTTGAGCATTTCTTTGTAATCCCAATCCGCACGTACCCCTTTCTTGGGAGCAAACTTCTCGGCCAGGTGGGGCGGGGGAGGTTCCGGAGTATAGCCTGGTGGTGGGTTTTCAATAATCTGAGCTAATAATACGATAATAATACCGTAAGCTACCCCTAGAATAATAAAAGTATTTTCCAGTCCAAAGGCACCCTGAAGATACTGAGCCAATGGAGATATATAGAGTCCTGCCAATCCAAAACCACTAACCACAGTACCGGCAATTAAACCTCTTTTATGGGGACCAAACCACTTAACAGCTGCTGGAGTAGGTGCCGCGTAACCATACCCCATGGCCAAACCGAAGACAATACCGAAGGTAATTGTTAATCCTACAGGAGTAATCCAAAAGCTGGATAGAACCAGACCAATAAGGGCAAACACCCCGGCCAACATAATTACTTTTCTGGGTCCTATCTTATCCTGCAGACGACCGCCAGGAACCATGGAAGTAGCAAAAATAAAGCAGGCAACCATATAAGGAATCTGGGTCTGGGTTGCTGTCATGCCATACTCTTGAACCATGGTTGTCTGGAAGGCTCCCCAGGAATACAGAACTCCCAGGCAAAGGTTTACACCAAGGCCTGCAAGGGCTACCGTCCAGCCTTTATTGGGAGTTGCACTTTGACTAGCCATTTTCATCTCTCCTCTTCAAAAAATTTAGGTAAAAAACCTATTAAGTCTTTAGAATTATGACAAACCAAGTAATGCTAATGTAGAAAAATTATAATGCCTAATTCATAATGCACATACCTAACTTCCCCTAAGAAACACCCCCTTTAGTCATTCTATTATTTATTTAAATCCTCTAAATCCCTCAAATAACTTTCAAATAACTTTGTGAGAAAAGAGAAATTAACGGAAAAAAGCTGGGTACTGACCGTAAATTATACGGCTTTCCCCGAAATACTTATGGAGGGGAGAATAAACTCTTTTATCATTATTTAAAGTTGGAAGATTATTGTTAAAGTTCTAAATTTTCAGAATATTCTTGTCATCTATTATAAGCTATATACAAAATTAATGCAAGCATGAATTATATTTTTTTTAATAAAAATATAATAAAGGGAAGCTAATGCTTCCCTCTGGCAAATTTTCTTTTTAATGACTGTATAAAACCGTACTGCTTTATTTCAACATAAGAAGTCGTCTCAATATCCGGCACCAGGATAACTCCTAGCTTTTTGGGCCTGGAGGTAATGGTTATCCTGTAGTTGACTAGATTCCCACTGCTCTCCTTGACCTTCAGGGTAAAATCACTTTCTTCCGACTGTATGCACTGGTTAAGGTCGGCCCTGGTATCTATATCGCAGCCATTAATCTGCAGAACCACGTCTCCGCTGGCCAGCCCCCCTTTATGTGCCGGGTAGCCGGGAAGAACATCCAGGATTTTTACGCCCTTTTCAGGAGGGACAAAGATGGGGGTTTTGGAAAATTCGTCTTTATTACCCTTTATAATTAAATATTCATGTCCCAGGGGAGCAAAAAGTACCGCCAGAATAGCAAGCTCCAGCATGAAATGAGCGCTTATAGCCAGTATGATCAACACTATGCTGTACCAGCCTAAATTTTTTGCTGAATGCAGAGTTTTCCCTCTGGGCCAGGTAGCGATGGAAAAATCACCGTAGCCCAGGCCCGCCACTACAGGCAGCATCAAAAATACAGCCCTTTTACCCTCCTCCACGGGCAGCTGGTCACCTATCAGCGGCCACCAGTTTGGCATTTCCATACCATACTGCATCAGCTCTACAGCTTCGGGTACCATTAATGTTATTAACCCTATAATGGGAAGGGGCCAGAATTTTTGCAGGCTGAAACCACCCACTATTCTACCGTCACTATTTTTAATAAAAAGCGGACTTGGCCCCATGTGACCGCTCAAGGCAATGAGAAAGCTTTCCGTTAAGTGAAGAATGCCAATCAGCGCCATTAATCCGGGCACATTTATATTCATCAAACCTTCAAAAAAACTGTTCTCCGGCACATGGGAAGAAAAAAATGTTAAAATAGTGCTGGTAACACCAATTATCCCTCCTGCATAGGCAAAACACATATACCTGGGATTAACCAGCATGAGGAGTATGGCCAGGGGCCACAGATAAATTATGCCCACCTGTTCTAAAGATATGCCGATAATTATCAGTAGTAAACTGGCCAGCACCCCACCTATAATGCCAAAACCAGCAGAAAGGAGGGTCTGCTTAACCACATTATTTTTGGGAACACCAAACATTTTGACTTCCATTCTAACCATTCTTCTGTACTGTAAACCTACCAGCAAAATCACAATCCAGAAAAGAAAATTAACAAAAGAATACAGGTAAGCAGTGGAAAACATTCCCAGAATATCGCCGAAAAATTCCATTTTATTATTTGCTCCTGACTTTTTTATTAATCGCTTTTATTATGCCTTTCCAGGTATTCAAGGGCCTCTTGAAGCTGGGCATCATGCTCCGGCAGCATTTCTACAACTTTCTCCCTGAGCACTCTTGCCGTTTTTTCTTCGAATTTGCCATCAGGCTCCAAACCATTATTGTCCTGAAAGTTCTTCAGGTTGGCCTTTGTTTTTTCATCAAAAAAACCTTCAGTTCCCCCGGAGTAGCCTAAAAATTTTAATAATTTCTGCAGGTAAAGAACATCGTCACCATAATCCCCTGAATACAAGTTATCGGAAAAATGATATCTATGATACTGAAATATTTCAGGTAACTCCTGCACTATATCCGGCTGCAAGCCTTTTTCACTGATGTCATTTTTTGAAGGTGTCAGGTACTTGGCAACCGTATAGCGTAAACCATATTCCTGATCATAAAAATCTTCAATATGCTGTACCGTAGCCTTCCCAAAAGTTGGCTCACCTACCAGTACCCCTGCTCCACTATCTTGAAGGGCGCCTGCAATTATCTCTGAGGCACTGGCAGAATTGGAGTTGACCAGGACGGCAATAGGGTATGGCCTGGGCTCGGCATAGGAATTATATACTTTTTCCACCTCTCCATGTCCATCCACCATAAAGGTTATGGGCCCTGCGGGAACGATGTTTTGCCCTACTTCTACAGCCCCCTGCAGTAGCCCCCCTGGATTATCCCTCAAGTCAATTACCAGACCCTTAATATTCTGACTTTCTAGCTGCCCCAGGGATTCTCTAAAATCAATACCCGTTCCTTCGTCAAAATTGGATATTTGAATATATCCCAGTTCATTTTCCAGCTTTTCGTGGCTTACAGTTTCCAGCACAATATTTTTTCGGGTAACCTCAAATTCCAGGAGGTTCTTCATCCCTTCCCTCTTTACCTGAATATTAACCTGGCTTCCCTCCGGGCCTCTAAGCTTATTAACAGCCTCAACCAGGGATATGCCTTCGATATTTTCTCCGTCCACAGTGATAATCTGGTCCCCTGGAGCCAACCCGATCTCATCACCTGGAGTTCCTTTAATAGGAGCAATAATAGTAACCAGGTCATCTACCAGGCTCACTTCAATACCTATGCCACTAAAGGAGCCGGAGGTTTGGATAAACAGGTTCTCCAGTTCATCCTTGTTCAGGAAAGCCGTCTGGGGATCGCCTAAAGCATCAATCATTCCTTCAATGGCCCCGTAAACTAACTGCTCCACAGGAACTCTTTCAATATAGCGCTCTTGTAACCGGTAAAAAATTTTCATGAATAGAGTCAAGTCTTCAGGTATAGCACTTACGGAATCTTCGCCTTCATCCCCTGAACTTGAATCTTCTTCTAATTGTTGGGAAGCATCAGAAAAATAACTACCAGTAAAATGATATGTGGCCATGTTGCTGAAAATTAACAGTAAGCACAACAGTATAACAATGTTTTTTTTGCCTTCCATATGGTTAGCACCAGCCTTATCTTTATAATAATGTCCTTAAAAAATATCCTTAAAAAAATTATAACACAGGGGGAAAAATTATGACAATTATATTTGTAAAGCTTAATAAATAATCCCTTCGCCTTTTTCTCTGGGGAAGGGATTTTTATTTATGTATTATCAGTTAAAATAATTCATAGGGTTTACCCTGGAGCCGTTCTCCCTGACCTCAAAATGGAGATGGGGGCCGGTACTGGATCCGGTAGAACCTACCGTAGCAACAGGCTGTCCCCGGGATACCTCCTGGCCGGTATTTACCAGGATTGAATGGGCGTGGGCGTATACGGTAGCCAGGCCTCCTCCATGGTCGATAATCACCATTCTACCGTAGCCATGGTTTAATGAGCCGTTTATGCCAGCAAAAATAACTGTTCCCCTTTCCGCAGCTTTGATTTCTACCGGGTTACCACTGTAATAGGAGCTGCGGGGCCAGCGGGAACGGGCTATCCCGATATCAACTCCCCCGTGAAAAGAATTGGCCTGTCGGGTTATGGGGTGCACCCTGTAACCAAAGCCTGAAGTTATCCAGTTAGTACCGTTCTGGGGTAAGGGCCAGTAGAGATCCCCATCCACCTGAACACTTCTTCTCCTCTGCTCTTCCTGCAGCCTTTTGATCAGGGCTTCTATTTCCTTTGATTCTTCTTCCAACTCCCTGATAGCTCTTTCCTGGGCTTCTATCTCAGCCCGGACAGCTGCCAAAAGCCGGGACCTTTCCTGGGACTGCCTTTCTATCTGTTCTTTTTTGTCCACCTGGGACCGTTTTAATATTTCCAGGCCATCCCTTTGCTTTTCCAGGTCCATCTTCTGCCTTTCTATCAGGTCCCTTTCCTCCTTGATACCTGTTAGAAGCTCAATATCCTGATCTAAAATAGTCCTCAAAAAGTTAAACCGGTTAATAAAGTCGCTATAATCAGTGGCATTAAACAAAACCTCAACATAGCTTATGGTACCATTCTCATAAATAGCCCTTATCCTGGTTTTCACCATTTCATCTTGCTCCGCCAGTTTTTCTTCCGCCTCCGCCAGTTCTTCCTCTGTGAGAGATATTTCTTCCCGGGTGTCTTGAATATCACCAATAATAATGTTTAACTCCTTCTGGGCTTCCCTGAGACTGGCTTCTATCTGCCTGATTTGTCCCAGCAAATAATCCTCTTTGGACTTGCTGTCTGCCAGCTCACTTTCCCTGACGCTGATTTCATCTTCCACACCTTTTAACTCGTCCCTCTTCTGATCAATAGTCTGAGAATAAACAGGCACGATGAAAAAAAAGCATAGCATGACCACAATAACTGCTCTCAAGATAGAGAACTTTTCTTCTTTTTTCAAGGCACTCCCTCCAGCTTTAAAATCTTAAGAATTTCCTTAAGGATAAACTGCTTCCCAGTATGCCCAGGCCAATTCCCAGCAGGGATAAAGTCTTTACCAGTTCACTCAGAACCATGGGCGGAGGCACTATGGGCAAAAATGGTATATTGAAATAAACCCAGTCCACTACATACTGGTAGCTTATATAAAGAGCTACCAGGGGCAACAGGGAACCAATCAGTCCCAGGATTAAGCCTTCAATTATAAAGGGCCAGCGGATGAACCAGTCGGTAGCACCTACTGACTTCATAATCATTATTTCCTGCCTCCGGGAATATACAGCCAGTTTTATGGTATTGGCAATTAAAAACATGGCTGAGATACCCAGGGCCACCATAAAAGCAAGGCCCACCCAATTAACAATGCTGGTTACGGTAAAAAGCCGGTCTACTACTTCGCTACCGTATTCCACCCGGTCTATACCCGGAAGCATTTTCATCTGCCGGGCAAGCTTGGGCACATCTTCTGGAACTCTAGTTCTTACTTCAAAGGAGTTCCTCAGGGGATTATTTTCCCCATCCTCGTACCCCTCCAGAAGATAACCCTGCTCTCCCAGCTGCTCTTTAAGCCGGTTAAAAGCTTCCTCCCGGGAAACATACTTGACTTCCTGCACCTGAGGCATATTAATAATCTCTACCCTCAAACTATTTAAATGGGAACTGGAAACATTCTCGTCTACAAATGCTATCACTTCTATCTGAGACTTTATGTCCTCAGAAAGGTGGTTCAGGTTATAATTCAGGAGCATAAAGCTTCCCAGCAGAAATAGAGTAATCACAACCACCCCAATAGAAGCTATACTCATCCAACCATTACGGTATAAACTTTTAAAAGCTTCTCCTAATAAATAAAGGCTGGTCCTAACTTTCATACCGATATACTCCCTTCAGCTGGTCCCTGGTCATTTCTCCTCCTTCAATTTCTATTACTCTTTTACGCAGGCGATCCACTATATCCTTATCGTGGGTAGCCATGATTACAGTAGTTCCCCTCAAGTTTATAACCCTCAACAGATTAACAATATCTGTAGAAGTATCCGGGTCAAGGTTTCCGGTAGGTTCATCTGCTATAATCAAACCAGGTTTATTTACTATAGCCCGGGCAAGAGATACACGCTGTTGCTCCCCTCCGGATAATTCAACGGGCTTTGCCCGGGCTTTTTTCTTTAAGCCTACAAGTTCTAAAGCCTCAACTGTTTTTCTCCTGATTTCCTTTTTTGGTGTCTCGATAACCCGCAGGGCAAAGGCTACGTTTTCATAAACAGACCGGTCTTCCAAAAGCCTGTAATCCTGGAATACCAGCCCCATATTTCGTCGAAAGTGGGGAATCTCCCGCCTTTTCAATTTGGCAATATTTTTTCCTAACACCTTGACTTTTCCCCTGTTGGGCACCAGCTCTCTGGATAGTAATTTTATTAAAGTTGTCTTACCGGCTCCACTGGAGCCTACCAGAAATACAAATTCACCTTTTTCAATCTTAAAACTTATATTCTTAAGAGCTTCTGCCCCATTGGGATAAACTTTAAAAACATTTTCAAACTTTATGATTGCTGTCACCTGCATTACTGTTATACCTCCAAGTACGCTATGTATTCGACAAATTTACGTAAAATCCTTTATATCAGTTACTATTTTTAACAAAAATTTTTTAACATAACCCCTAAGCCATGGAGGTGCTTCCAAATCTGACAAGTAATAAAACCTCTCACCTTAAAATGAGAGATTTTAACAGGATCATTCAGCATTTTTTAAATTTGTCTATTTTTTTTCTTCTCTAGCAGTTCCAGGGCTGCCTTTTCTATGCTGCCCGAAGTAAGCTTGTATTTTTCCAAAAGTAATTCAGGTGGACCGGACTCTCCGAAGACGTCTTGAATTCCTATCCTCTTAAGGGGAACGGGACAGTTTTCCCCCAGGACTTCTGCCACGGCACTCCCCAGACCCCCTATAATGCTGTGCTCTTCTGCTGTAACCACCAAGCCTGTTGCCCGGGCAGACTCCGTAATCAGTTGGGAATCCAGTGGTTTTATGGTAGAAAGATTAATCACCCTGGCCTGCACTCCTTTATCCGACAAACTATCAGCAGCCTCCAGGGCCATACTTACCATAATTCCAACAGCAATTATGGTAATATCAGAACCCTCCCTGAGAACACTTCCTTTTCCCAGGACAAAGGGATCTTCTTCAGAAGACACCATGGGAACCCCCGACCGTCCCAGCCTTATGTATACAGGGCCTTCCCGTTCTACTGCCGCTTCTATGGCTTTTTTTGTTTCCCGGGCGTCTGCAGGGACCATAACCGTCATATTGGGCAGAGCCCTCATTAAGGCTATGTCTTCTACCGACTGGTGGGAACCACCATCCTCCCCCACTGTAATTCCAGCGTGGGTAGCTGCGATTTTTACGTTCAGCGAAGGGTAGGCGATGGAGTTTCTTACCTGGTCCAGAACCCGGCCGGTGGCAAAAACAGCAAAAGTGCTGGCAAAGGGTATCAAGCCGCAGGTCGCCAGGCCGGCTGCTGTGCCCATCATGTCAGCTTCAGCAATACCCATGTTAAAAAACCGGTGGGGATAAGCCTTACCAAACCCTGCAGTTTTTGTAGATTTGGAAAGGTCCGCATCCAGGACTACTATCCGGGGATCCTTCTCCCCCAGTTCCATGAGAGTATCTCCGTAAGCTTCCCGGGTTGCTACTTTTTTAGCCATTCTTCTTCCCCTCCTTTTCCAATTCCTTTAAGGCAGCCTCCACCTGTTCCTTGTTGGGAGCACTGCCGTGCCATTCTTCCTTGTTCTCCATAAAGGAAACCCCTTTCCCCTTAATAGTTTTACAGATGATCATGGTGGGTTTTTCCTTTACTTCCAGGCCCCTCTGTATGGCCTCCCATATTTCTTCCAGGTCATGGCCGTCTATCTCTATTACTTCCCAGCCAAAGGCTTCCCACTTTTGGGGCAAGGGCAGGGGGGACATGACCTGGTCAACGGGACCGTCTATCTGAAGCCCGTTATTATCTAAAAAAGCAATCAAGTTGTCCAGCTGATAGTGGGCAGAAGTCATGGCTGCTTCCCAGATTTGCCCCTCTTCAGTTTCCCCGTCCCCCAGCATAACAAAAGTTCTGTAATCTTTCCCGGTTACTCTGGCCGCCAGGGCCATGCCGTTGGCGGCAGAGAGTCCGTGCCCCAGGGAGCCGGTAGACATTTCCACCCCGGGAAGCTTGCTCATATCCGGGTGCCCCTGTAAAGGGGAGCCCAATTTCCTTAAGGTCCACAAGTCTTTTATGGGGAAATAACCTTTCTCCGCCAGTACGGCATAAAGGGCAGGCGCAGCATGACCTTTACTTAATACAAAGCGGTCTCTATCCGGGTCAAAGGGATTTTGCGGGTGGATGTTTAAAACTTTAAAGTACAGAACCGACATTATGTCCACAGCAGACAGGGATCCCCCGGGATGGCCTGAGCCTGCCTCCCCTATCATCTTTACTATATGCTTTCTTATGGTTGTGGCTTTATCCGCCAGGTAATCAATAGATTTTCCGTCAAGGACAGTCAATTTTT
>CAYYWR010000026.1:0-10689 GCA_964474145.1 uncultured Syntrophomonadaceae bacterium | reverse complement strand
CTGTTTTTTTGTTTTTATCCACCATAATGCCAACCTTTGCTTATTGTTTTGTTAATGCTTATTGTTTTGTTAAGTTTATTATAGCAAATTATTTGAAGTTTTTCTATATAACATTTTATAAGGCAGGGTTTTAAAAAAATAGTCTATGGATAATTATGTTGATCGTCAAATTAGTTTAGGATTTAATTGCAAATTAAAATAGCTACTATAATTTTTGCAAGTTGGTTGTATTATTTATTATAATTATTTGTAAATGTTTATAAAGGGATTTCTATCTTTTTGAAGAAGTATTTATGAAGAAATGTTAAGGAACTGATAATAAAATAAAAATAAAAAATTAAAAATAAGGTATGTTGTAATGTGTACTAATATTTAGAAAGTTAAGTATATTGCACCGGGAGGTTAGATAATGAGTCAGGAAAATGACAGTTATCGCTTGCTGATAGAAAATATGCCCGATGCCTTTGCCCGCCACCGGTTAATTGTAGACGACAAGGGACAACCTGTTGACTATGAGTTTTTATATGTAAACAGTGTCTTTGAAGAAATGACAGGTCTTTCCCGGGAGGAGATTATTGGCAAAAGAGTTACAGAGGTACTCCCCGGAATCCAGGATTCCGGCTTTGACTGGATCGGCACCTACGGCCAGGTGGCTTTAACCGGTAAGAGCGCCAGGTTTAAAAATTATTCCAGCCCCCTGGAGCGCTGGTATGAAATTACCGCCTACAGCGACAGGTCCGGTTATTTTGTCACCATTTTTAGGGATATTAGCCACATGAAACAGGAAGAAAGGAAAATCCGAAAGTCGGAGCAGGAAAAATCTCTGATTTTAGAAAAAACAAAAAAATATCAAAAAGAACTGCAAGAAAAAAATTATCTGCTGGAATCCATAATGAATAATGCGCCCATTGGTATATGGTTAGTTGATAAGGAACAGAACCCCCTGTTAGTAAACAAATACTTTCAGGATAATACAGGATTTGGAACAGATAATCCCAGCATGACCAAGGAAGAAATAGCTATGTGCAAAAAAACAGATGATGATGCCCTGGCCAGGGAGGAGCCGCAGCAGTACGAAGAAGTGGTGACTTTTAAAGATGGCAAAAAGCATACCCTGCAAACCATGAAAACAAAGATATATAATGATGACGGAAGTGTGTCAGGTATCCTTGGCCTAGGCATAGATATGACTAAGCAAAAACAGGCCGAAGAAAAGATAAGGCGTTTAAGCTTGCACGACAAACTCACAAACCTTTACAACCGGCACTACATGGAGGAGGAGATGGAAAGGCTGGATGCCCAAAATAAGCTGCCGATAAGCATTATTATGGTTGACGTAAATGGCCTTAAGCTGGTTAACGACACCTACGGCCACAGTGTAGGTGATGAAATACTAAAAAGAGCTGCCGGTATTTTGAGAAGCGTCTGCGGAAAAGAAGATATAATTGCCCGCTGGGGCGGTGATGAATTTGTCATTATCCTGCCCCAAACTACCATAGAAGAAGCCCAAAGCGTAGGCAAAAATATAATGCGCCAGTGCCGTAAAGAATATGTGAGGGATATTCCTGTTTCCATGGCTACAGGCATAGCCAGCAAGGATCGTACTGGAAAAGAACTGGCAGATGTTTTAAGGGAAGCTGAAGACTATATGTACAGGCACAAACTCACCCTTACCGAAAGTCGCAGTGTAAGAAACGCCGTGCTGAATAGTCTATTAAAAGCTCTAGCGGAGAAAAGTCACGAAACAGAAATCCATACCCTGCGCATGCAGGCCTATGCTTTCAAAGCTGGCGCAAAGATGAATCTTCCCGACTCAGAATTAAACCGGTTAAGCCTGGTGATTACACTGCACGATATAGGGAAAATAAACATCCCCGAAGAAGTCTTGACTAAAGAAGGCCCTTTACATCTTGAAGAATGGGAGATTATGAAAAAGCACCCGGATACAGGATACCGTATAACCAAGGCTACCGAGGAATTTGGCTATGCGGCCGAGGATATCCTGGCTCACCACGAGCGCTGGGACGGTTCCGGCTACCCCCGGGGCCAGAATGAAAAATAAATACCCCTCCTGGCCCGAATCACATCCATCGCCGATGCTTACGAGGTGATGACCAACGGCAGGCCCTATCAAAGAGCCATGAGCAGGGAGGAGGCTGCAGCCGAACTAAAGCGCTGCGCCGGCACCCAGTTTGACCCGGAACTGGTGGAGGTATTTCTTTCAATTTTAGAAGAAGAAAAGTAGGCAACTAAAGGGCAACCACCGGGAAGACTCCTGAAAACCTTATGCATTTAAAATGACAATTCTGCTGATACCTTTTAGCCTCACAATTTCGGTGGCACCCCTGGCTCACCCCGGTGGTTTTATACGCCCATCTCCCTGGCCAGTTCCTCAAGCAGGGAGTCTGCCGCATCATGCTCAAAGCTCTCCACAAGATTTTTTAGTTCAACAGATTTCTCTTTCCCCAGGCGGCTGTGGATAAAGCTTACCACTGTATTTAACAACTCCTCCTCCACCATTTCATAGTTTCGCAGGGATGTCAAAAGGGTGGCCATGGCCTCTGCACCCTTCTGGGGGTCTACCTTTTCAACAGCAGTGGGTAGGGATGGCAGGGTGGCCAGCTGTGCCTGTACCTCCTCCAGGACTTTATCCAGTTGCCGGCACATGGCTGGGGTAATTTCTAACCCCTGGGCCAGGGCCTGGTCAACTTCCACAGTAACTTCCGCCAGGCGCATGGCACCTAATGTGCTGGCCAACCCCTTCAGGGTGTGGACTTTACGGCGGAGTTCTTCTCCTGCTTCCTGCTCCAACTGCTCCGGCTTCTCCAGCTTCTTCAGCTGCTCCGGAAGGTTGGAAAACTCTTGAGCCAGCTGGTCTTTGAGGCGATGCAACAATTTGTGGTAAAATTCTTCGTCCCCTCCGGCGGAGTGCATTCCCTGCTCCAGGTCAAAACCTTCCAGGGACATGGGTAGCAGGTGGGAGGTTTCGGAATCTCCAGGATCCCCGGAACCTCTGGATTCTACGGGACTTTCAGGACCCCCGGGGCATCCAGAAGTAAAATCTAACTCTTTGTCCCAGGTTTCCATGTCCATATCCATTTCAAGGTCCATGTCCGTGCCTATGTTCGTGTCCCTTTCAAGACCAATGTCCGTATCCCTATCTGTATCCCTATCTGTATCCATATCTGTATCTGTATCTGTATCTGTATCTGTATCCATGTCCATGTCCGTGCTTATGTCCGTGTCCGTGTCCATGTCCATATTCGTGTCCAGGTCTATGTCCCGGGCTTCCAGCCAGCTGGCCAGGGTCTGGTAAAGCTGGTTGCTGTCGATGGGCTTGGCCAGATGAGCATTCATACCTGCCTCCCGGGCCTGTTCCCGGTCTGCCTCCAGGACTGCCGCGGATAGAGCTATTATGGGGAGCTGGGGGTTACTCTTGCGAATCTGTCGGGCAGCTTCAAAGCCGTCCATGACCGGCATCTGCAAATCCATCAGGACCAGGTGGAAGGCCCGGGCAGCTGCTATTTCTACGGCTTCGGCACCGTTGTTGGCCAGGGTAACTTCCGCTCCCGTCTTTTCCAGCATCCGCTGGGCCACCTCTTGATTCAGGAGGTTGTCTTCTGCCAGCAGTATGGAGGAGCTGGCAAATGAAGGTATGGAAGGGCCTTCCGGGCCAGGAAGGGGTTCCGGGACACCGCCAATAGCATTGACCATGGCATCAAAAAGGGCCGAAGCCGTCACTGGCTTACCCAGGAAAGCACTGTAGCCAGGGCCATCATGGGGAAGATCTTCCCGGCTATAGGCGCTGAGGACAAAGACTGGCGCTCCGCTGCCGGTAAGCACGCCTTCTTCCCGGAGCTGTTTCAACCGTTCTATGGCTTGCAGGCCATCCATTCCGCCGGGCATTTTCCAGTCCATGAGGATAAAGTCAAAGGGTTTACCATCCTGGTCCGCGGCTATTACGGATGCTACCCCGGCCTGACCGCTTTCCGCTTCTTCTACCTGAACCTGCCAGCTTTCCAGGATATCCCGCAGCACCATACGGGCTGTGACGTGGTCGTCCACTACCAGAACCCTGGCACCCCGGAACTGGAAATGTTCCCGGCGTTCAGATGCCTGACGGGATACCGGAAGAGTTAGCTGAAAATGGAAGGTGCTGCCCTGCCCCGGCGTGGAGTCTACCTCCAGGGTACCGCCCATGCGCTCCAGCAGCTTGCTGCTGATTATCAGGCCCAGTCCGGTGCCCCCGTACTTCCGGGTGGTGGAGGCGTCGGCCTGGGAAAAGGCCTGGAAGAGCTTTTCCCTTTGCTGCTGACTCATGCCGATGCCGGTATCCTTTATCTGGAATAGAAGCCGGACCATCTCTTCATCCCCTCCCAGGCGGGTAATATTCAGCTCCACCTGGCCCTGCTCCGTAAATTTAATGGCATTGCCCAAGAGGTTGGTAAAGACCTGACCCAGGCGAAGGGAATCGCCAACCAGATTCCGGGGGGCATCCGGGGAAACCCAGAAGAAGAGCTCCAGACCCTTTTCGCTGGCCGCTGAAGCAAAAAGGGTTTTCATCTGCTCCAGCAAATCATCAATGCTAAAGCTGTGCCGGTCCAGCTCCAGCTTACCCGCCTCTATTTTGGAGTAGTCCAGGATGTCGTTGATAATACCCAGGAGCATTCGGGAGGAGTTGTGGATTTTACCCAGGTAGTCCCGCTGCTGTTCATTCAGGGAAGTCTGCAGTAAAAGCTGGCTCAAGCCAATGACAGCGTTCATGGGGGTGCGGATTTCGTGGCTCATGTTGGCCAGGAACTCACTCTTGGCCCTGTTGGCAGTTTCCGCCTCCTTCTTTGCCAGGGAGAGGGCTTTTTCCGCCTGATACTCGTTAAATACATTGTTTAATAAGTCGGTCACAATCTTTAACAGCGCCACCTCTTCTTGAGTCCATTCTTTTTTTTCCTTAACGGCATCAAAGCCAAGGAAGCCAAAAAGAGCATCGCCTGTTACCATGGGAGCACATAAAAGGGAGCGTATGTCCTGGGAACTAAACTCTTCCTTTTCAGCTTCTGCCTCCGGGGGCAGTTTGTCCACATCAGGGATATAAACATAGTCCCTGGCCCTGATTTGTTCTGCCCACCAGGGGAGACTATCCACTGGTAACCATTGAATTCTGTCCATCTGTTCCTGGATACCCTCTGCGCACCACTCGTGGGTGTTGCTCATTTTCAGGCCATCAGCAGAAAACTGGAAAATATAACTGCGGTCTACCTTAAAAAATTCCCCTGTTAGTTTTAGTGCGTAATTGATTCCTTCGTCCAATTCTTCCAGAGGTAGGTTGAGAAATCTAGAGGATATCTCTGATACCAGTTTCTCAAACTGGAGCCGGTAATTAAGTGCCTTCTCTGCTTGATTGCGTTCAGTAATGTCCACCAGAGAAAATTGTAAAAAAGCTTCATCGCCGGTGGAAAAATTCAGCAGATGCACTTCCGCATCCCAAATACTGCCATCCGGCCGCTGATGCTTCCACTCAAAAACCACGGATCCCTCTGACATCGCCTGCTGCATATATGATATGGCCTTCTCTTCCGAAGGGGATCCATCGTACTGGTGCGGGGCTGAAACATCCAGGGGTGTCAGGCCCAGCACCTGCTCTTTTGAGTTGTAACCATACACCTCCACTGCAGCGGCATTGCAGTCAATGTAGCTAAAGGTGGCGGCATCCATCACAACAATTGGTGTCCGGGAGCTTTCAAAAACCTGCTTGCGGAACTCTTCACTCTTGCGCAGCTCTTCCTCTGCCTGCTTGCGGTCTGTGATATCCCACCAGGCGCCGATTATTTCTATGCGGCCCTTTTCCTTTGAAACAACTTTTTGTTGATCAGCCAGCCATTTATAATGACCCTGCACATCTTTCATGCGGTATTCGTGATATGTTTCTTTGCCTTCCAGCTTTCCTTTTAAACCTTCCATGTCATCGGGATGCAGACAGCTAAACCATAAGTTAACATCATCCATAAAGTCCCGGGCCTTAAACCCCAGGATATTAATAATGTTGTCGTTAATATAGGTTATCTCCGGCATGCCATCTTTTACCGTGTATGCATAAATTACCGCGGGAGTGTTTGAAATAAGAGTGTCCAGGCGTTCTTCATTTTCTTTGAGCTTTTGCTGTGCTATTTTTTGTTCAGTTACATCTGCCTGTACTCCAAAGTGCCCGGTAATTCTGCCCTGGTCATCATACAGGCAGATATAGTCTCCATCAATGCTTATGGGTGTGCCATCCAGCTTCTGCTCCCTTGTTTCCACATGCCAGCGGCCATTATCAAATAAGCCTTTCCAGATATATCTGCCATGTTCAATATCGTGGGAGAAAAGGTCATTGGGTGTAAGGCCCATGAAATCTTCTTCTCTGGCTCCATACTGGTCCAGCATAGCCTGGTTTACTTTAGTCATGCGCTGATGATCAAAGACATAATCCAGCAGTGCTTCTTTATCCGCCTCATCATTCCACTCAATGGGTTCATCCAGCATCATGAAAAAGAACCCGCTGAAAGACTGGGAGAAGAACATATCCAGTTCATTCTTACTATCTATAAGGGCAGTTTCCGCTTTTTTGCGGCCTGTAATGTCCCGCACCAATGCATATGCCGTAATCTCATCAGCCGGCACTATGCGTGCCTCAAAATACATTGTACCTGCAGGTGTGCTTAAGGTGTATTCACACGTTTGCAGGGTGCAGGTAAGGAAAGCCTTTTCCGTGGTTTGCATAATACTCCTGGCAGGCTCTTTCGGTAAAATATCTGCAACTTTTTCCCCTAATATCTCCTCTTTGGGCAGGAATAATTTATTATCATCAGTTGTGATAACGTCTACAAACTCACCACATTTATTGAATTTAAAAATGATATCCGGAACAGCATTTACGATGGATTTGTTAAATTCTTCGCTTTTCCGCAGTGCTTCCTCCGCCTGTTTTCCCTCAGTAATGTCAAAAATAAAGCCATCAAGGAAAGCAACCTTGCCGTCTTCGCCTTTTACCCCCCGGCCTTTTTCTTGCACCCAACGGATATTTCCATCCCTGTGGCAGACCCGGTATTGGACGTCCCACGGTTTTCCGGCTGCAGCTGCATCCTGGATGCTTGCGGCCACATAATCAATATCTTCCCGGTGGATTACACTTTCATAGGTGCGCACATTATTCTGGATGAAATCCTCAGGAGGGTAGCCGGTTATGCCATCCACCTCTTTGCTCATGAAGAGCATGGTCCATTCCCTGTCCAGCCTACAACGGTAAACAATGCCGGGAATATTGTCTACCAGAGAGTAATACTGCTCCTTTGCCTGCGTGAGCTTGTCCTCCGCTCTTTTTCTTTCAATCACTAATCCCAGCTGTTTAGCAAATATTTCAACCAGTCTGTCTTTATCAAAGGCCCTGCCCTTTGGCATCATCAGTGTAAAATCACCCAGCATGATGTCATTTTTAGTAATTTTAACCAACACCGTCTCTCCCAGAACAAAGCTCTTTGTGAGCAAGGCAGTGACCGGCCCTGGAATAACACCCCCTGTCAAGTCGCTTAAATCAGTAAAGCGGGTTACGACTTGTTCTTTAATCTTGTTGGCCCTTGCTGTATCGTGCCTCCATTTTTTCCCTTCCACATTCATCCCTAAAATACCCATGGCTTTGTTGATGATACCTCTATCTCCTGCTATGGCCATGGTTGTATAATATTCTCCATCTTCATCATATAAATTAAATGCGGCAAACCTGGCACCTGATATTTCCAGAATATGATCTGTTACTTTTTCATAATCCAGCTCCTCCACCGGTAGCTGTAAATACTCGTCAGTCATTTCAGATAGCTTTTGAAGGTCTTTAATCTGCTGGTGCTCATTTGTTACATCTGAAAATATGGTTATGAAATAGCCCTGTTCCGGAGAATAGGCATTCACTTTGTACCACCTTTGTAATGATTCTGAATACTGTTCAAATTCTTTCTTTTCACCGTTTATAGCAATTTCACCGTAATACTCAATCCAGTTAAATTTGCTATTAACTATATCAGGGAGCACTTCAGTAATTGTTTTGCCAACAATATCCCGGCCTTTCAATCCGGTTAATAACTCAAAGGAGTGATTAACCTGGATAAAAGAATAATCGCAAGGTTTACCCGACTCATCACAGATAATTTTGTGATATGCATATCCCAGGGGTGATTGTTCCATCAGTTCCTGGTAAAAGCTTTCCTTCATACTGAGATTCCTCCTATTCAAGACACGCTAAAGACACAAGACACGTATAGGGAAATAACGGGAATAGGGGTAGCGGTGGAGTTGATATCATCCCCTGCCTGCTAATGTCACACAGTTTTTGCTGCTGGTTTTCCCCTGGTAAAGAGCTTTATCAGCGGCAATAAGCATCTCGTTTATACTGCTGGAATTTCTATAATCAGAAACACCAAAAGTAGCCGTCACTTTTAATTTTATCTGTTCTTCAGGGTAATCTATTACCGTGTCAGCAATTTTTTTTCTTATCTTTTCACAGGCCATTTCCGCTGCGTTAATGTTGGTTTCCGGGAACAGTATAAGAAACTCTTCCCCTCCCCAGCGGGAAGCGGTGTCAGCCCTGCGAACATTATCCTTTAAGATAGAAGCAAAACTGATTAATACCTTGTCTCCACAATCATGCCCGTAATTATCGTTAACACTCTTAAAGTCATCTATGTCCACAATGGCAATGGCAAATGGCTTCCCCGTCCTGCTGCTGCGGGCTGCCTCTTCGTTGAGACGCTCCATCATACACCTGCGGTTAGCCAGCTCCGTCAGGGTATCGAGTCTAACCAGCTTGTCTAGTTTTTTCATCATGTCACTTAACTCCACATTCTTTTCCTTTAATTCTTCACTATATTCTTGCAGGCGCTTGTGGGAGTTTATTATTTCTAAGTGGGTTTCAATTCTCAAATAAAGCTCCTGGGCATTGAAGGGTTTGGTAATATAGTCCTGTCCCCCGACTTCAAACCCTTTAATAATGTCTTCTTTTTCGCTGAGAGCGGTTATAAAAATCACGGGAATATCTTCTGTTTTGGGGTCGGATTTTAAAGCGCTACAGGTCTCAAAGCCATCCATCTCCGGCATCATTATATCCAGTAAAATCATATCCGGGGATTTTTGACGGGCAATTTCTATGGCTTTCTTGCCGTTGTTGGCTACCACTATAGTGTAATTCTTTTCCAGCAATTTACCCAGCACCACAATATTAGCAGGATTATCGTCAACAATTAGAATTGTATTTTGAATTTTAGTCATAAGCTCCCCTTCCCTTCCTTTCCCTTCCCTTCCTTTCCTTCCCTCTCAGTAATGGCATAAGATTAGTGGTTCTGTTTATTCCTCTTTTATTCCTCTATAATACCTTCCTGTTGTAAAAATGTATATACCTTTGAGGCGAAAATAGAAACAGATTTTGGAATACTGCCGTCGTATTCTTCTAAAAAATAAATGCAGTTAATTTTATAGTAATGGACAAATTTACTAAAATCATCACTGCTTATTTTTATTTTTTTGCCAAAAAAGTGTTCCGTCACATCAACGGTATCACCGCATAATATGGCTTTCCATAAAATTAGACAATTTTTTTCTGCCTTCATGTGTAAATTAAGTAAAGCCTGCTCAGCTCCTGAAAGAAACATGTCTACCACATGCAAGTCCTCATCTTCAACTGCTCCTACACCCTGTGATAACCATATAGAAGGATAATAAGTTTCAAGGCTCTCATCAAAGTCCTCAACCAGATTAATTACAATATTGGAATAGCTAAGCATGTCCATGAGTTCGCCTGTGACCATTTCCACTGCCTCTATCATATCATCAGGGTTGTTTAGATTATATGGCGTCTCTCTATGCTTTGCTCCCAAAACCTGATTGATATATTTAATCCGGTCCTTTTTTGATAATTTTGTTATGGCTTCTTTTATGTCCATGTCCATATTCATTTCCCGTTACAAAATATAATAGGTAACGGTTTTCACCACCTTTCTTTCTTAGTCCGATGTCCGAACTTTTCCCGAGCTTTATCCATGCTTTATCCATGCTTTATCTTGCTTTATTAAGGCTATTATAGCAAATTATTTGAAGTATTTCTATATAACATTTTAAAAGGGAAGGTTTTCCGAAAAAACTCCTGCCGCGTATTAAAACACAGCAGGAGATTGCAGCAGGTTTATTTTCTAACAGCAATAAGTTCTGGCCACAATCTTTCCGCCCCCGTGGACTTCAATTTTTTTTAATAAACCCCGGCACCCGGGGGCATCTGTGGTTATTACCAGTAGTAATACAGTAGTAATATTTTGCAGAGTGACCTTTCCATGTTATAATAACAAAACAATACGTATCATTTAATAGGAATTATTTCAGGGCTGCTGTAATCTCTGCTGCCTTTATTGTGCAGTCAGCGCCTTTATCATTATATATGTTACCCAAAACCCTAAAACATGTGTGGAAAGGAGACAAAATGTCAGAAAACAAAAGCACCACAAAAACAGGATGGAACCTGGATCACAGTTATCTTCAGTTGCCAGAAGACTTTTATACCCGCCTGAACCCAACCCCGGTGGCTGCACCAAAGCTGGTAATATTTAATGTCCATCTGGCTCTTTCTCTGGGGCTTGACCCGGATCATTTACATGGAAAGGAAGGGGCGGCCATCTT
>CAYYWR010000025.1:0-10928 GCA_964474145.1 uncultured Syntrophomonadaceae bacterium | reverse complement strand
CATAACCATAGCCGCAGAGAATGAGGATGTAGACGTGGTTATAACGGAAATCGGGGGCACCGTGGGAGATATCGAGGGGCTTCCCTTCCTGGAAGCCATAAGGCAGATGAAGGTGGATGTGGGACGGGACTCGGTGATGTATATCCACGTAACCCTTATCCCCTATCTGGAAAAATCCGGAGAGGTAAAGACCAAGCCCACCCAGCACAGCGTAAAAGAGCTGAGGAGCATAGGTATTCAGCCGGATATAATTGTTTGCAGGACCCAGCAGCCGCTAAACAAAGAAATAAAGGATAAAATAGCCCTGTTTTGTGATATCGACTTTGACGCGGTAATTGAAAATATTGACACGGAAAGCCTTTACCAGGTTCCCCTGATGCTTAAAGGAGAACATCTGGATGATATTGTGGTAAAAAAACTAAAACTGGACTGCAGGGAGGCCGATGTGAGCCAGTGGGAAGACCTGGTTAACCGTATAGACGGAGTAAAAAACCCGGTTACCATAGGGCTGGTAGGCAAGTATGTAGCCCTGCATGATGCTTATCTCAGTGTGGTGGAATCCCTTATACATGCGGGGATATACCATGAGGCGGAGGTAAAAATCAAGTGGGTCCAGGCAGAAGAGCTGGAAAAAGACAACCCCCAAAAACACCTGGCGGACGTGGACGGAATTTTGGTTCCCGGGGGCTTTGGCAGCCGGGGGATAGAGGGAAAAATAAGCGCTGCCCGCTACGCAAGGGAAAACAAGGTTCCCTACCTGGGAATCTGCCTGGGACTTCACTGCGAGGTAGTAGAATTTGCCCGGCATGTTCTGGGATGGGAGGAGGCCCACAGTTTCGAATTCAACCCCGAAACCCCCTATCCAGTTATCGACATGCTGCCCGAGCAGAAGGAAATAACAGAAATGGGAGGGACCATGCGCCTGGGGCAGTATCCCTGCCGACTCAAGGAGGGGTCCCTGGCCCGCCAGGCTTACGGCCAGGAGGAAATTTCCGAGCGACACCGCCACCGTTACGAGCTCAATAATGTTTACCGGGACCAACTGGAGGAGGGGGGTATGGTTTTCAGCGGGCTTTCCCCCGACGGAAGGCTGGTGGAAATAATAGAGCTGGTCCATCACCCCTGGTTTGTAGCTACCCAGTTCCATCCCGAGTTCAAGTCCCGACCCCACAGACCCCACCCCCTGTTCAGGGAGTTTTTGAAAAGTTCCCTGGAAGCCAAAAAAAATTGACTTAGTATGAAAGGTGTGATCAAATGGATCGTAAAAAATTATTTGTGTTTATTATAGTAATAGTAACTGTCCTGGCCCTGGGAATTATTGCAAGAGATGTGCTTATCATGCCGGGAACCCAAAGGGCACATGAACGGGACAGGGGAGGAATTGTAGGTTTGGTTTATGTAGAAGGGGCTATAGTAGGAGGGCGAAGCCAGGGCGGCATCATGGCAGCTGCACCGGGCATGGACAGCGTATTGAAACAGCTCCGGGAGGCCAGGATTGACCCTAATATAGAGGCTGTAGTTTTAAGAGTAAACAGCCCCGGGGGCAGCGCAGCCGCTTCCCAGGAAATCCATAACGAAATTGGCAAGCTCCGGGAAGCCGGAAAAAAAGTAGTTGTATCCATGTCCGATGTGGCGGCCTCAGGGGGCTACTACATCTCTGTAGCGGCGGACAAAATAATGGCCAATCCCGGGACTACCACGGGAAGTATAGGAGTAATCATGCAGGTGACAAACCTGGAAGAGCTTTTTGAGAAAATAGGTGTAGATATTGAGACCATTACCAGTGGAGAGCATAAGGACCTGGCAAACCCCACCCGGACCATGACGGAAGAGGAGCGGGAGCTTTTGCAGTCCATGACCAATGATATATATGAACAGTTTGTAGAAGCTGTCTCCCGGGGCCGGGGCATGAGCCAGGAAGAGGTCCTGGAAATAGCTGATGGCCGCATACTCACGGGACGGCAGGCTCAAGAACTGGGCCTGGTGGATGAACTGGGAGACCTTTACGATGCGGTAGACCTGGCAGCTGAACTGGCTCAAATAGAGGATCCAACCATAGTGGACCTGGGTAAGGTTTCCCCCTGGAACATGATATTTGGCGGCATGGCCAATGAATCCCTTACTTTCCCCAACCTCCTGGAAAATATTAACCTGTACCGCCTGATAAGGGGCGTGGAGATAAAATGATAAGTAGATTCTTGGATGATTTTTATGAAATTCTCTTCAAGCCCGCCCGGGGCATGAAAAGAATCAGCCAGGAAAAAAATATCTGGCAGGGACTTTTAATCTATGTAATTATAAGTGTTATCGTATCCCTTTCCACCAGCGCCTACCAGCTGACCAGTCTGCTGGAGCAGGATTTCTCCAGTATGCCCCTGCCGGTAGAATTAACTGAAGGTATGCTCCGCTTCATGCCCTTTCTCGACCTTTTGTTTAAAGTTACCTTCGGGGTCCTGCTGTTTTTAACCTGGACGGCTATTTTGCACCTGGTTGCCGACATATTGGGAGGGGAAAACCGCAGCTACCGCCTGGGGGCTGTCCTGGGATACGGGCAGCTGCCCTATATATTCATGGCCCCCGTAAGCCTTTTAGCCAGGTATATGCCCTTTGACCTCATAGCACTGGCCTCTTTTGTTTTTTTCTTCTGGTCTTTAGCCTTGAAAATCATCGGTTTCAGAGAGACTTATAACTTTTCCACTTCCCGGGCTATCCTGGGCTACTTTTTACCTGCAGTCTCCCTGATGACAATAGCTATAGTATTCCTGATATTTATAGGAGCATTTTTCGTGCCCCTGGTTGGTGAGTTAGTCCCGTAAATAAGTCCCCCTTCAGCAAAAAACAAAAACAGGTAAGGGGTGGAATGAATAGCAATTATTAACATAAATGCCTGGAATTATTCGACAAAAGAAAAAAAGGGAAGGAAAGGTAAGTTCCTTATTAAAAAAGATTAAAATATAGCAGTTTTCAAAGTTTGACAACCTTATAGATAAACCATATAATAACAGTGTTGTAATCTACAACAGTTTTGGAGGAGGTCGTCATGAGTTTTATTCGACCAGGAAAAATTTTAGGCACCTTTAAAATACCCGAAGATGGAGATTACAGCCTGGATTTTTTAAAGCTGCTGGAGAAAAAAAAGATTTCCCTGGACCCCTCAGACGAGGGGGTTCTACTCTGGGAGGGGGAGGGTAGCATAGTGAGAAGCTGTGGTACCAGGGAAGGAAAAAATATCATAGAGTATTTGAACAAAAGAGAAAATACAGTAACCGTAATACAGCTCAAGGAATTTCCCCAGCAGAAAAAGGAAATAGAACTTATGGGAACGGCGGAGATAGGTAAAATGCTGGGGTGGAGCTCTAAAAAAGTGAGCGTTTACCGCCAGCGGGGCAAACTGCCCCAACCTGTCTACCAATTAAAAATGGGCCCCATATGGAATAAAGAGGACATCGAGAGATGGGCACTGGAAAAAGGGCTGATTAAAAAAACCATAAGCTTTTATAGTAATGCCTTAGCGTCCCCCGGGTTTACTGAATAGTTACAGGAAAAGCTTATAAAAGAAAACTTGCATGGAAAAGCTAATGGAAACAGAGGAAATTAAGTAGAAGAGGGAAACTCATAGTATAAGAAAAAAAAGGAGGCGAAGATGACTAAATGCTTATACCTTTAAAAGAAATTTTAGAAGAAGCAAAAAAAGGACAGTATGCTGTTGGCGCTTTTAACGCCAACAATATGGAGATTGTGCAGGCTATCATGGAGTCTGCACAGGAGGAAAACTCCCCGGTAATACTTCAGGCCAGCCAGGGGGCTCTCCGCTACGCAGGCATAGAATACATAACCTCCATGGTCATGACGGCGGCTGAAAAAGTATCTGTCCCCGTAGCCCTTCACCTGGACCACGGGACCAGTTTTGAACAGGCCATGCTCTGTATCCGTCACGGGTTTAGTGCCGTAATGTTTGACGGCTCCAAGCTCCCCCTGGAGGAAAACATATCCCTGACAGCAAAAGTAGTGGAAGTTGCCCATGCCGTTGGCGTTTCTGTAGAGGGAGAGCTGGGAAGAATCGGGGGGACGGAGGATGATATAAGCGTAGACGAAAAGGACGCCTTATTTACCAACCCCCAGGAAGCTCTGCACTTTGTGGAGAGCACTGAAGTGGATGCCCTGGCGGTAGCCATAGGCACAGCTCATGGCCCCTACAAAGGGGAGCCCCGACTGGACTTTGACCGCCTGGAGGAAATTAAGGAAAAAGTAGACACCCCCCTGGTCCTCCACGGAGCATCAGGAGTTTCCGACGACAGCATATGCCGGGCGGTAGGATTGGGCATATGTAAAATAAACATTGATACAGACATCCGCCAGGCCTTTACCCGGGGAGTAAGCATGGTTCTAGAAGAAACACCTGCTGAATACTGCCCCCGCAAGCTATTGACTCCTGCTAAAGAAGAAATGAAAAAAGTCATCAAAGCCAAAATGCGCCTGTTTAAATGTTCCCAAAAAGCGTAAAAAAATACAAGCGTAAAAAAGATACAGGCAGCAGTTTTTCAATAATAAGATAACTGCTTACTGCTTACTGCTTACTGCTTACTGCTTACTGCTTACGGTTTGCTGTTTAACTGATTACAACTATAATGCGATTACAACTATAATGCACTGGAGGATTTTAAATACCATGAATTTATACTTAGATACCGCCAATCTGGAGGAAATTAGAACAGCTGCTTCCTGGGGAGTCATCTCCGGGGTAACCACAAATCCCAGCTTGATTGCCAGAGAAGAGGGCGACTTTGAAAAGATTATAGAAGAGATTACCGGTATAATACCCGGGCCGGTTAGCGCAGAAGTTATAAGCTTAAAAGGGGATGAAATGGTAGAAGAGGCAAAAAAGCTTTCCCAAAAAGCCTCCAACGTGGTCATTAAAATACCCATGACCTCGGAGGGGATGAAGGCCGTCAGCCAGCTTTCCTCCCTGGACATCCAGACCAACGTTACCCTGGTATTTTCCTTTAACCAGGCTTTAATGGCAGCCCAGGCCGGCGCCACCTATGTGAGCCCTTTTGTAGGGCGCCTGGACGACATCGGACACAATGGAATGGAAGTGGTAAAGGAAATTGTTGACGTTTACAACTACTATGGCTATGAAACAGAAATAATTGCCGCCAGCATCCGCCATCCCCAGCACGTTATTGAGGCGTCCCGGGTGGGAGCCGATATCGCCACCATTCCCTTTAAGGTCCTGGAACAGATGTTTAAGCACCCCCTTACAGACGCAGGCATCGATAAGTTTCTGGAAGACTGGGGCAAAAAAACCGGCTAAACCTGGATATGGTTTTACTGGTTAGCTACTGGTTAGCAAAAGGTAAAAATTTTTTGCAAGTATTCAGTTTTTGTAAGTATTCAGTGAGCCCGGTTAATGTAAATGGCTTAGCCTTCGGGTTCTAGCGGAAAGGGGAGAAACTAAATATGGAAAGAGAACTGGCTTTAGAATTTGTGAGGGTTACAGAGGCAGCGTCCCTGGCATCCGCCCGGCTCATGGGCCGGGGAGATAAGATAGCCGCCGACAGGGCAGCTGTAGACGCCATGCGCAGGGCCTTTGATACGGTATATGTAAAGGGTACGGTAGTGATCGGAGAAGGAGAAATGGATGAGGCCCCCATGCTTTACATAGGCGAAAAAGTTGGCACAGGGGATGACCCGGAGGTAGATGTGGCGGTAGACCCCCTGGAGGGAACAAACCTGGTAGCCAAGGGACTGCCCAATGCCCTTTCTGTCCTGGCTGTTTCCAGCAAGGGATGCCTTCTACATGCTCCTGACATATACATGGACAAAATAGCCGTAGGCCCTAAGGCTGCAGGTGTTATCCACCTGGATGCCTCTATAAAGGAAAACTTAAAGGCGGTAGCCAATGCCTTAAATCGCAATGTAGAGGATCTCACCGCCATCGTTTTGGATAGGCCCAGGCATGAACACATTATAGAGGACATAAGGAAAGCCGGGGCCCGGGTGAAGCTAATCACTGATGGAGATGTATCGGCAGCAATAGCTACGGCCCTGGAGGGAACAGGCGTGGACATACTTTTTGGCATAGGAGGAGCCCCCGAGGGAGTTCTGGCAGCAGCAGCCCTGAAGTGCCTGGGAGGAGAAATGCAGGCCCGGCTTCACCCTGAAGACCAGGAGGACAAGGACAGAATTCGCAGCCTGGGGATATGTAACTCTCATAAGCTTTTAAGGTTGGATGACCTGGTAAGGGACGACGAAGTTATATTTGCTGCCACAGGTATAACCGATGGGGATATGCTTAAAGGTGTAAGATATCACGGTAAAACAGCCTCTACCCATTCCCTGGTAATGAGGGCCAGGACAGGAACAGTTCGTTTTGTAGAAGCCCTCCACCAGCTGGACAAAAAGCCTGAATACGTGAGCAGAACCTGTTAAAAAAAAACAGGGTATTTAAATTAACAGCAGGTCCTTCTGCTTATATAATTATCCTGCATACCGGGAGTTGCCAGGCTATCTGGCAACTCCCGGGCACCCGCATAATCACTGCATATCCATAATAAGACGGCCATTTTAGGCATGCATATTTTTCAATATTTAAGGAAATATTAGTAAGCTATACCACCTGCTATTATCCTCTTTAGTTAAATCCTTTAAACTTATACACACTACAGCAGGAATATAATATAGTTAAATATTATATTAGAAATTCCCGGAGATCCCACCTGATGATTTTCAGCAAAAAAAACTAAACAAATAATTAAAAACTAAACAACAATATGAGACTGGAGGTGTAAGCCTCGCTACTAAAATACCTATCACTAAGTAAAGGTTCACCAGGATTTTAGTAACCAGGTTTGATTTTATGGAGATAGGCACAAAAGAATTAAAAATAAATAATCTGGAAGAGATGACCCTGACAGAACTTGGCAAGCTAGCTCAGCAGTACCACATTAAAGGTTATTCACAGATGAAAAAAAAGGAATTAATATTTGCGCTATTAAAGGCGGCAGCGGAAAAAGAAGGTTTTCTTTTTGCTGAAGGAGTCCTGGAAATAATGCCCGATGGCTTTGGATTTCTAAGGCCCTTCAACTACCAGCCCAGCGTAGAAGATATATATATATCCAACTCCCAGATAAGACGCTTTGATATGAGAACAGGAGATAAGGTTTCCGGGAAAGTACGCCCCCCCAAGGATAACGAAAGATATTTTGCCCTGCTTCTGGTAGAGGCGGTGAACGGTATGGACCCGGAGCTATCAACAAAAAGGCGGTATTTCCCCTCCCTGACCCCTATACACCCCGAGGAACAGCTGATTCTGGAGACAAGTTCCCAGCAGTATTCCACCAGGATAATTGACCTTTTGATCCCTGTAGGAAAGGGGCAGAGGGGGCTTATAGTTTCCCCTCCCAAGGCGGGGAAGACCCTGCTTCTGAAGAGAATTGCCAATAGCCTGGCCACCAACTTTCCCTCACTGGACATTATTGTCCTCTTGATTGATGAGAGGCCTGAAGAAGTTACAGACATGAGCCGCTCCGTCAAGGGGGAAGTGCTCAGTTCCACCTTTGATGAACAGCCCCAAAACCATGTGCGGCTGGCGGAACTGGTCCTGGAAAGAGCCCAGCGGCTGGTGGAGCACGGACGGGATGTGGTCATACTTTTGGATAGTATTACCCGCCTGGCCCGGGCCTATAACCTGGTGATCCCTCCCAGTGGACGAACCCTGTCCGGGGGGATAGATCCGGGAGCCTTCCACAAGCCCAAGCGCTTCTTTGGGGCGGCCCGGAACGTGGAGTACGGCGGCAGCCTTACCATCCTGGCCACAGCCCTGGTAGACACGGGGAGCCGCATGGACGATGTTATTTACGAGGAGTTTAAAGGTACAGGCAACATGGAGCTCCACCTGGAAAGAAAGCTGGCGGAAAAGAGAGTCTTCCCGGCCATAGACATAATAAAATCCGGGACCCGACGGGAGGAGCTCCTGCTGCCGGAGAAGAAACTGGAGCTGATGTGGACCTTGCGGAGGGCCATGCACAACTCCAGCCCCGGAGAGTTTCTGGAACTCCTTATCAGCAAGCTATCCAAAACCAAATCCAATGAAGATTTCCTGGAGAACATGCATAATTTGTAAGCAAATTATGCATATTTTTTTTGTTTTGGCTAAGAATAGTAAAGCCAATTATAAAATAAGTGGAATAAATAGTTGTAACTGTTCAGCTGCTGATTAGCTGCTGAAAAGGCAGGGGCTGAGTAGATACAAAAGCTTAAGAAAACAATTGATTAACAGGGAAATCGAGGTGATTTGAATTGGTTAAGGGGAGTAAAAGCCTCCTGCTTGTACTATTGATACTTATTTTAACAGCAGGCATGCCGGGAACAGTTTTAGCCGGAGAGGAGGTAAAATCTGATGATGATGGTTTCTACCGGCCATCTTATCTGGAACAGATAAAAAGCTACCTGGAAAAGATTGATACAGAGAAGGAGAAGGAGAAGGAAGAAGAAAAAGATAAGGGCAAGGATAAAGATGATGAAGATAAAGGAGAATATGAGGAAGGGGAAACTATTGCCCACAGGGTAAGCAGGGGGGAAACCATAAGCGGTATAGCCTCCAGGCATCAGGTCTCTGTAGAAAATATAGCCTCCAGCAACCAGTTGAACAATCCCCACCAGATTAAAGAGGGGGACATTTTAATAATAACCCGGGGTTCGGCAAGAACCCACCTCATGGCTAAAGGAGATACAATCTGGGATATTGCCCAGGAGTATGGGGTTAGCTGGAGAACAATTATGGAGGTCAATGAAATAGATAACCCCGGCACTATAGCCATTGGAACAGAGCTGGTTGTACCCCTGAAGGATAAGGGTGAAGATTCGGAAGCAATGGTGGCTTCGGCTTCAGGGACAGTTCCTGCTGCGGCTTCGGACCCGGGTAAAGCCAGGGCAGTAGAACCTGGGCAGCAGCCTGCCTCCAGCAGAAGGTTCATCTGGCCGGTAGAAGGCTGGATATCCTCCCCCTTCGGTCCCCGCCAGGGGGGCTTTCACTATGGTCTGGACATAGCCGCTTCCACGGGGACGCCTGTACGGGCTGTAGCTTCCGGGCTGGTAGATTACTCCGGATGGAGAGGGGGCTACGGCCGGGCTATAATAATAGACCATGGTGATGGCTGGCAAAGCCTTTACGGGCATGCTTCCCGCCTGATTGCTGGTGAAGGAGAACAGGTCTACCAGGGACAGATTATCGCCCGGGTGGGAGATACAGGAAATGCTACAGGGCCACATCTTCACCTGGAAATCATTAAGGATGGCAGCAAATTAAATCCTAAAAAATACCTGCCCCCCAGGTAAATATAAAAACCAGGAATTAAATAGTTGCAATCAGCTCAAACCTGTGTTATTATTTACTAGATAATTCAAGCAGAAAGAGGTGAACCCTGGTGAAAGCAAAGATTCATCCTGGATATGAAGAAACAACAATAACTTGTTCCTGCGGAACAGTTTTTAAAATCGGCTCAACCCAAAAGGATCTTAAAGTGGAAATATGCTCCAGCTGCCATCCCTTCTTTACCGGAAAGCAGAAGTTTGTGGACTCTGGTGGCCGGGTAGAAAGGTTTAAGCGTAAATACGGGATCAGTTAAGCAGGGCAGGAACGCTCTGCTTTTTCTGTTTTCTTGTTTTCTTATACTTTAAATTTATTTAATACTTTTAGGGGGTATTGAAGATGAGTAGACCTATCGGAGGACAGGCTGTAATAGAGGGGGTCATGATGAGAAATCAGCAGGATATGACTATTGCAGTCCGACGTCCCGACGAGACCATATATCTCTTTAAGGATAATATAAACTCCTTTGCCCAGAGATTTCCCGTCTTTAAACTTCCTGTCCTCAGGGGCATGCTGGCCTTTTTTGAATCTTTAATCCTGGGAGTTAAAGCCTTGAACTTTTCAGCGGACCAGGCTCTGGAGGAAGAGGAGGAAAAACTGGAGGGGTGGCATATCGCCCTCACCATGGGAATAGCCTTTACTTTTGCTATTGCCCTCTTTTTCTTCCTGCCTACTTTTTTGGCCAGGTTTTTTACCGGGGAAGAGGCTTCCCAGCTCCCCATAGTTATGAACCTCATGGAGGGGGGATTAAGGCTTTTAATATTCTTAGGTTATGTTATTGCTATTTCCCGAATGAAGGACATCCAGCGGGTTTTTCAGTATCACGGGGCCGAGCATAAGGTTATCCATTGCTACGAAGCGGGGCTGCCCCTCAATGTGGATAATGCCCGGAGTTTCAGTCCCCTTCATCCCCGCTGCGGGACCAGCTTTCTTCTGATTGTTATGGTCATAAGCATAGTGTTTTTTTCCTTTTTCGGCTGGCCCGGTATTTTCATGCGCATGGTAACCCGGCTTTCCCTGCTTCCCATAATAGCCGGGCTTTCCTACGAGGCCATCAGGTTTGTAGGCAAGAGCAGTTCACCCCTGGTCTCCATATTATCCTACCCTGGTCTGGCCCTGCAGAAGCTGACCACCCGGGACCCGGATGATTCCATGCTGGAAGTGGCCCTGGAAGCCCTGGAGCCCCTGGCGGAGAGCAAGGAAGATAAAGAGGTAGAAGACGTAGAAGAGGGAGAAGAGGCAGAAGAATTAGAAGGGGGAGAAAAAGGCAAGGAGGCTGCAGTAACCCTGCAGTAACCCTGCAGTAACTTTGCAGCAATCCTGCAGTAACTCTGTAAATGATTTCGGATATTCCCGGCAGTGGTTGTGGGACCGCAAAGGTATAGCGTTGCCCGGGGATGGGTCCCAGCGCCCCCCAGGGGAAGCCAGGGGTAGCTAAACAGCTGTCCTCTGGGGCTATGAGCTATAAGAAACCAGAATTTTTTGAGGTGATATATATATGTTAGACAAATTAGAGGCTGTAGAAGAGAGATTTGAAGAGCTGGAAAAATTAATA
>CAYYWR010000024.1:0-11154 GCA_964474145.1 uncultured Syntrophomonadaceae bacterium | reverse complement strand
AAATATATTTTTCTTCATTTTTGAGTCAGGCTCAATAATATAATTCCCGTCAAAACATGCCCTGCAAAAATTTTCCGGGGGCAGGTCGGTAGAAGAAAGCATTCCTTCAATACTTAAATAGCTCAGAGTATCTGCTTTAATAAATTCCCTTATCTCTTCCACTTTTTTTTGGGCGCCCAGGAGTTCCCTGGTAGAAGAGGTATCTATCCCGTAAAAACAGGGAGATTTTACCGGGGGTGAGCTTATCCTCACGTGAACTTCCTGGGCCCCTGCTTTTTTAAGCATCTGCACTATTTGCTTGGAAGTAGTGCCCCGGACAATAGAATCATCTACCATTACTATTCTTTTCCCCTGGACCACCTGTTTGACGGCATTTAACTTGAGCTTTACTCCCAGGGTCCTGACTTTTTGGCTGGGCTGGATAAAAGTCCTGCCGATATAACGGTTTTTTATGAGCCCCATTTCACAGGGCAGGCCCATACCTTCTGCAACCCCGGAGGCTGCAGAAATACTTGAATCGGGAACGCCGGTAACCAGGTCCGCCTCCACAGGGTTTTCCCTGGCCAGCTGCTTGCCCAGCTCCCTTCTCACCAGGTGAACATTTCTACCGTGAAGATTGCTGTCGGGACGGGCAAAATAAATAAATTCAAAAATACAAAGGGCACAACTGTCTGAGCAGGCGTACTTTTCGCTCCTGAAGCCATTTTCATCGATAATAACCATTTCTCCCGGCTCTATATCCCTTACAAACTCTGCACCAATGGTGTCAAAGGCACAGGTTTCAGAAGACAGGCAGTAGTTTCCCTCCATCTTCCCCAGGGACAGGGGCCTTATGCCCAGAGGGTCCCTGATTCCTATAAGCTTGTCTTCGGTCATAATTATAAAGGTAAATGCTCCCCTTAGAAAAGAAATAGCCTCTTTTACACTGTTTTCAAAACTGCTATCTCTAAGCCGGGCTATGAGATGGGCCACAATTTCACTATCTGTAGTTGTTTGAAAAATAGAGCCCGCCTGCTCCAGCTGGTTCCGGATATCCCTTCCGTTAACCAGGTTCCCGTTATGTCCTATGGCCAGTTTCCCTTTACGGTAACGAATAAGAAGAGGCTGGGCATTCAACAAAGAACTGGAACCCATGGTGGAATAGCGAACATGTCCGGTGGCTATATGGCCCTTTAGTTTCCTGGTATTTATATTGTCAAAAACTTCGGAAACCAGGCCCATGCCTTTTTCCATCTCTATTTTTTTACCGTTGGAAACTGCTATGCCGGTACTTTCCTGCCCCCGGTGCTGCAATGCGTACAGTGCATAATGAGTTATCTGGGCAACTTTTTGCCCGGGAGCGTAAATGCCAAAAACCCCACACTCTTCTTTAAATTTATCAGGTTCTACCCTTAGAGTTCCATCATGCATTCAATTGCACCTCTCCACTTTTTAGTAATTTCCTCCAGGGGAAGATTGATAACCTTTTTTATTTCCGGGCCCGTAACTTCCAGGTTAAAGTTCTTTCCCTTCACCTCTCCTATTTGATTCAGGAAAACTCCTCTTTTATCTGCAAGTTTCATAATCTCACTGTATTTATTGCCTTTAATGGATAAGATTACCCTGGATTGCGCTTCTCCAAAGAGCAAGTTATCCCAGCGATAGCGAATATTTTTGTTAGCAGTAAGCTTTACCTGCACTCCCAGGCCCTTTTCAAAGCATCCTTCTGCCAGAGCTACCGCCAGCCCTCCCTGGGACAGGTCATGGGCTGAGGAAACCAGGTTGTTTCTTATGGCCTCCAGTATAAAATTTTGAAGTTTTATCTCCTGCTCCAGGTCTATGTCAGGAGGACTTCCCTCCAACCGACCGTGGATAATGCTGAGATATTCACTTCCACCTGCCGTGAACTCCCCCTGACCCGCCAGCAAAATAAGGTCCCCCTCCTCCTTGTAATCAAGGGTGCACCGCTGCTCCAGGTCCTGGAGAAGGCCTACCATACCTACTACCGGTGTGGGGAAAATTGCCCCTTTTGCTGTCTCATTATAAAAGCTCACGTTACCTCCCACCACCGGCGTATTGAACTCCCGGCAAGCTTTACTCATACCTTCCACCGCTTTATAAAACTGCCAGTAAATCTCCGGCTTTTCCGGGTTGCCAAAGTTCAGGCAATCAGTAACTGCCAGGGGCTCTGCTCCGGTGCATACCAGGTTCCTGGCAGCTTCTGCTACAGCAGAAATTCCCCCCAGGTAAGGATCCAGGTAAGTGTAGCGGCCGTTGCCATCTGTGGTTACGGCCAATCCTTTTTTAGTGCCCCGTATCCTGAGAACTGCTGCATCAGACCCGGGCAGGACTACAGTACACGTGCGGACCATATGGTCGTACTGCCGGTATATCCACTCCTTACTGGCTATATTTGGAGAAGAAATAATTTTAAGAAAAACCTCTTCAGGGTCTGCCGGCTCAGGGATGCTGCTGATATCAGTCCGGCACACTTCTTCAATGTAGGAGGGAATTTTCATTTCCGGACAGTATACAGGGGCTTCATCCGCCAGGCTTTTAGCCGGCACTTCGGCAACCACCTCCCCCCTTTCCTTGACCCGAAGCATATTATCATCTGTAACCTTTCCTATAACAGTAGCAGATAATTCCCACCGTTCAAAAACTTTTTTTACCAGTTCTTCATTTTCCTTTTCTACTACCAGTAGCATTCTTTCCTGGGATTCAGATATCATGACTTCAAAGGGAAGCATTCCCTCTTCCCGGCGGGGCACCAGAGAGATATCTATTTCCATGCCTGTTCCGGCCCGGCTGGCCATCTCTGAAGTTGCACAGGTAAGGCCGGCTCCCCCCAGATCCTGGATGCCCACTACAACACTCCTGTCAATAAGCTCCAGGCAAGCCTCAATGAGGAGTTTTTCCATAAAGGGGTCCCCTACCTGAACCGCCGGTCTCTTCTCTTCCGACCCTTCTCCCAGCTCCTCCGAAGCAAAAGTTACCCCATGGATACCATCCCGACCTGTCCGGGCTCCCACCAGAATTACCGAGTTTCCTGTACCTTTAGCCTGGCCCAGGGATATCTTATCCTGATCCATTATACCTACACACATTGCGTTAACCAGGGGATTACCGGAATAGCTTTCATCAAAATAGACTTCGCCCCCCACAGTAGGTATGCCTGTACAGTTACCGTAACCGGCAATACCGGAAACAACTCCTTCCAGGAGCCAACGAATCCTGGCCTCCTCCATGGGGCCAAACCTTAAGGAATTTAGAAGGGCTATGGGACGGGCTCCCATGGTAAAAATGTCCCTGATTATGCCGCCAACCCCGGTAGCAGCTCCCTGGTAGGGCTCAATGGCGGAGGGATGGTTATGGCTTTCAATCTTAAAAACAACCGCCAGACCCTCCCCAATATCCACAATACCCGCATTCTCACCGGGCCCCAGCAGAATTCTTTCATTTTTAGTGGGGAATAGCTTTAAAGCGTTTTTGGAGTTCTTGTAGCTACAGTGTTCCGACCACATTACGCTGTACATACTCAACTCCACGTAATTTGGTTCTCGGCCCAGCACATTAACTATCATCTCAAATTCCTGATCTTTAACACCTAACTGGCGCCATATCTCCGGTTTCATTAGTTTTCACCCCAAAATTTTAGAATTGAGTCAAATATATATTTTCCATCAGTTGATCCTAAAAGGGCTTCTCCTGCTCTTTCCGGGTGGGGCATCATACCCAAAACATTTCCCTGTTCATTGCATATGCCCGCGATATTTTCCAGAGAACCGTTGGGGTTTGCCTCCGGTGTAATTTCCCCGTGAGAGTTGCAGTAACGAAAGACTATACAGCCGCTTTCTTCCATTTTTTGCAGTGTTTGGGGATGGGCATAATAGTTACCGTCACCATGGGCTACAGGTATCTTCAAAATTCTTTCCCCGGTAAGATTGGTAAAGGGGGTCCGGTTGTTCTCCACCTTCAAGTGGGTAAAAAGGCAGCGGAACTGCAGGCTCACGTTAAGATACAGGGCTCCGGGCAAAAGGCCAGCCTCTGTCAGCACCTGAAATCCATTGCAGATTCCCAGAACAAGCCCGCCATTATGGGCAAATTCCTTTATAGATTCTACCAGGGGAGAAAAGCCGGCTATAGCACCGGGCCGCAGGTAATCCCCGTAGGTAAAGCCTCCCGGCAGAATAACACAGTCTGCCCCCTTGAGGTCCCTGTCCCCATGCCACAAATATTCTACCGGCTGCTGCAACACATCTTTAACCATATAATAGGAGTACAGGTCACAGTTAGAGCCGGGGAAAACCACAACACCAAATTTCATTAGTCTAAGCCTCCGTAACTTCAAAAGTATAATCTTCAATAACGGGGTTGGTAAGAAGGCGCTGGCACATTTCCACTACCTGCTTTTCCACATCTTCCTTATCCCTGCCTTCTACGGTAACCTCAAGATATTTTCCAACCCTTACATCTTCTACGTTCAGGTACCCCAGGGTTTTAAGGGCTTTCTCAACAGTTTCTCCCTGAGGATCCAGAACACTTTCTTTCAAAGTAACCTGTATCCTGGCTTTCCACATTTGTTATCCTCCATTACTCTATTTTTCATTAATTACATTAATCCATTTATCTTTTAAACTAGTTTGACATTTTACAGGCAAATCCTTTTTCTTCCGCGAAACTAAAAAATATTTGTCGATTATTATTTTTACAGGCCCAACCTTTCAAAGATAAAATCTACTTGTTTTAGCTGGTCCCGGGGATTGAAGCACAATTCCAGATCCTCTGCTGTCATAACCTGTCTTACCTCCCGGTCATTCTTCAAAATCTCCTTAAAATCGGAGCTCTTCTCCCAGGCTTCCATGGCTCTATTTTGCACTACTTCATAAGCCTTTTCCCTGGACAGGCCCTTTTCTACCAGGGTTAAGAGTACTTTTTGGGAAAAGAGGAGGCCAAAAGTCCTTTCCATATTTCTTTCCATGTTGTCCGGATAAACATGAAGGTCCCCAATAATCCTGGTTAACTGGTTCAGGAGGTAATCTACTAAAATGGTACTATCGGGAACAATAACCCTTTCTGCAGATGAGTGGGAAATATCCCTTTCATGCCACAGAGCCATGTTATCCAGGGCTGTCAGGGCATTGCTCCTGATCACCCGGCAGAGACCGCTAACCTGCTCACTGGAAACAGGGTTTCTTTTATGGGGCATGGCAGAGGAGCCGGTCTGCCCCTTATAAAAGGGCTCCTCAACTTCCCGGGTTTCTGATTTTTGGAGACCTCTTATTTCAGTGGCTATTTTGTCCAGGCTTCCGGCAATAACAGCCAGGGTAGTCATATAATGGGCATGCCGGTCCCTCTGGACAATCTGGGTGGATATGGGGGCCGGCTCCAGGCCCATTTTTTCACAAACATACTTCTCCACATAAGGGTCGATATGGGCATAAGTTCCTACCGCACCGGATAGTTTGCCCACACTTATTGTTTCCCTGGCCTTTTCCATCCTTTCCATGTTTCTTTCCATTTCTGCTGCCCAGATTGCTATTTTTAAGCCGAAAGTAGTGGGCTCCGCGTGAACCCCGTGGGTCCGGCCTGTCATAACCGTGTATTTATACTTCAGGGCCTTTTCCTTTAATACCTCTATAAATTCTTTTATATCTTTTTCTATTAGCTCTGCTGCTTCCTTCATGAGGGCAGACATGGCCGTATCTACCACATCTGAAGAGGTCAAACCGAAATGAACGTATTTAGACTCTTCCCCCAGGCTTTCCGCTACAGAACGGGTAAAAGCAACCACATCATGGCGGGTTGTCTTTTCTATCTCCAGAATCCTGTCCACAGAAAAATCGGCTTTTTCCCTGATCTTGGCGGCGGCTTCTTTGGGAATAACTCCCAGCTCTGCCCAGGCTTCACAGGCCAGTATTTCTATATCCAGCCACTTTTTAAACTTGTTTTCCAGGGTCCAGATCTCACCCATTTCCCGCCGGGTATATCGCTCAATCATTCAATTTCCTCCCTGCTATTCTGTTATTCATCTTTCCAGGTTAACAGTACAGCGAAAAATTAATCGTTAACACTACAGCGAAAGATATAAATTCGCTAAGCCACGGGGACGGTTCCATCGTATTCCCTTCGGCCCTTCGCTACGCTTCGGGTACGCTCGAACCGTCCCCATGGCGCCGCCTACTGCAAATTTTCGCTGTAGTGTTAAGCAGAATCTGCTGTAGTATTAATATTAATGTCTGTTAAAAAACCTTTTTATATATTCCTGGTAGCCCAGCTCTTCTAAAAGCTTATCCTTTTTCTCTACTTTAGTAGCTAACTCTTTTTTAAACTCTTCTACTCTTTTCCTGGTTTCCGCATCCTTTACCCCGATAATTTGGGCAGCAAGAATGCCCGCATTTCTTGCCCCGTTAATAGCTACAGTAGCTACAGGGATCCCTGCCGGCATTTGCACAATGGAGTACAGGGAATCAACTCCCCCCAGAGAGGATGTATAGATGGGAACGCCTATTACCGGTAAAGGGGTATAGGCTGCCAGAACTCCTGGAAGATGGGCGGCGCCCCCTGCGCCCCCTATAATAACTTTTATGCCCCGGGAAGCAGCATTTTTAGCATATTCCATAGTTTTTTCCGGAATCCGGTGAGCAGAAGAAATAATTATTTCATACCCCTCCCCCAGTTCCTTTAATACTTCAGCGCTTTCCTTCATTACCGGCAGATCAGAGTCACTGCCCATTACAATTCCTGTTCTGATATTTTCCATTTTTCTAACCTCCTGATATTAAATTATTCCCACTCTATTGTAGAGGGAGGTTTGGCTGTCATATCATAAACAAAACGGTTTACCTGGGATACTTCATTGACTATACGGTAAGATATTCTTTCCAAAACCTCGTAGGGTATTCTGACCCAATCTGCCGTCATACCGTCGTTACTGTGAATGGCTCTCATGGCCACAGTATGATGGTAAGTTCGCCGGTCTCCCATAACACCCACGCTTTTGATATTGGGTAAAATAGCAAAGTACTGCCAGATTTCTTTATCCAGGCCTGCCCCGCCTATTTCTTCTCTGACTATAGCATCTGCCTCCCGGAGAACATTTAATTTATCTCTGGTAACTTCCCCCAGGCACCTTACCGCCAGGCCGGGACCGGGAAAGGGCTGGCGCCAGGTTATTTCCGGGGGCATGCCCAGTTCCTCCGCTACCAGCCTGACTTCATCTTTAAAGAGCTGGTTTAAAGGCTCTATTAGTTTCAAGCGCATGTTTTCCGGCAGCCCACCTACATTGTGGTGGGACTTGATAACAGCAGCGGTGGCCGTGCCGCTTTCTATGACATCGGGATAAAGCGTGCCCTGGATAAGGTAGTCAATTGTACCGATTTTCCCGGCTTCTTCATCAAAAACATATATGAACTCATTGCCTATAATTTTTCTTTTTTCCTCCGGGTCGGTTACCCCTTTTAGCTTACTTAAAAACCTGTCTTCAGCCTTAATCAGGGTTACCTGCAGCTGAAATTTATCTCTAAAGATGTCCATTACTTCCTCTGCCTCACCCTTGCGCAGCAAGCCGTGGTCTACAAAAATACAGTGAAGCCTGTCTCCTATAGCCTTATGCACTAAAAATGCCGCCACAGAAGAATCTACCCCTCCGCTCAGGGCACAGACTACCTTCTCATGGGACCCAACAGATTCATTGATTTCCTGAATGGAACGGTTAACAAAGGATTCCATGGTCCAGGCACCTTTAAAGTCACAAACATTGAAGAGGAAATTCCGTAGCATCTCCAGGCCATAAAGGGTATGAACCACTTCCGGGTGAAACTGAACGGCATATTTCTTTTCCCCGGCATTGCCCATAGCTGCCACCGGAGAGTTTTCAGTAGAAGCCGTTACTTCATATCCTGCAGGGGGTAATGTAACATAATCGCCGTGACTCATCCAGCAGGTGATTTCCCCGGGCAGCCCCTGGAATAAATCTTCTCTACTTTTAATAGTCAGAGATGTCTTGCCATATTCGGATCTCCGGGCAGGAGTTACCTCTCCCCCCAGAACACTGGCCATGAGCTGCATTCCGTAACAGATCCCCAGCATGGGTAAATCCAGGTCAAATATCTCCCTGGAGCAGTGGGGCGCCCCTTCTTCATATACGCTGCCAGAACCTCCGGAAAAAATCAGGGCTTTGGGATTTAAAGCTTTGATTTCTTCTATGCCGGCGTTAAAGGGAAGTATTTCACAATAGACTTTTTGTTCCCTGATTCTACGGGCAATTAACTGGGTGTACTGGCCTCCAAAATCCAGAATAACCACTTTTTCTTCCAGCACTTTTTCTTTTCACTCTCCTTTCATTCCTCAGCCATACTTTTTAACCAGACTTTAGCTTTTCATTTTAGGAATTGAGCTCAAGTATTACCTTTATATTTTATCCTGACAGGCTGCACCTAACAACCCTTTTCATAAAATAAAAATGATTTTTATTTTGATGTTATTAAATCTGCGCTTTTCAGGTTTTATTTTCAAGTAAGAAAAAAATTAAACCCCGAATAAAGAAAAAACACAGCCATACCTGCCAGAAATACCCCACAGGCTGCTGTTACTCCCTGATATACCCTGGCAGAAACCCTGCTTTTGCCGCGGACAACCAGCCAGGAAACAAAAGTATACCAGCTAAAATCAGACAGTATGTGTCCCAGATAGAAGGCCAGGATTCCCGCTACTCCGTACTGCAAGGACATCATTACATATCCAGCTCCTATAGATCCCCACCAGATAATAAAAAAAGGATTTGACAGGCTTACAATAATGCCGGCAAAAATAATATTCCAGCCAAAACTCTTCTCATCCCGGCCTGCCTCCAGGTCCAGCATCCCCTCCCTGGACTCTTTAATGATACCATAACCCAACCATAACAGCACAACACCCCCAAAAACACCAAGAATACCACCTGCCAGGGGGCTTTCCAGATATCGGCTCAATCCGTATATCAGGGCGGCAATTATCCCAATTTCTAAAAGGGCATGTCCCACAATAAGAAGAGGGCCAGCATATATTCCCCTGCGAATAGTCTCGTTGACGGTAACCGAGAGAAGAGGTCCGGGAACAACTGCTCCGGAAAAACCTGTTAAGTAAGCTGTAAAAAAAATGAAAGCTAGTTCCATGAGTGTTCCTCCTGGGCGGCAACTTGCTGCTGTCAGTTGGCAGTCATAGTTTTCATTAATTTCCTGGGGCCAGACTTTCTAGCCCAATTTGGCAGCCCTGCCCCTGACGATGTTTCTTACTTTCTTATGGGCCTTTACTATGTCTTCTATTTGGGAGGCTCCCTTACCTACCAGCCAGTGATAATAAGGGCCTTCTTCTGAAGCATTATCTTTTTTAATAATCTCCTGACGTACTTCTTCCCTGCCCCCCTTAATCCATAAGTCCAGTAGTTCTCTCAGGTCCTTCATATGGGTAGTAGCCAGGGAGCAGGTTCCATAAGAAAGGGCGTAAACATTACCGTTAAACACCACGGCCAGGCCTCCCCCTGCTTCCACGGCTTTAAGCATCTGAAAATCTGTTATGCTGTCCCCTACTACAGCTATATTCTCCAGATAAGCCTGGTTTCTCTGCAGGATCTTCTCCACAGACCTTACTTTTCTTCGACCACCCATTACGTCCACCTGGAAAAATATTTTTCCCAGCCCGGTGCCCTGAAGCTCTTTCCAGAAAAAATGGTCCAGGTACTCCTTGATTTCTTCATCCTTGTCTCCGGAAACCAAATCATCGATATACAGGTTTTCCAGTATATAGCTTTCCACCTTCTCCATGAGGGAAAAGTCTTCTTTCCTGAGCATATCATAATAATTATCCAGGAAAAGCTGGGTGCAAAAAACCATTTCATGATCCCCCTCTTTTACGGGGACTCCCAGGCGCCGGGCTATTCCATGGGCATGCTGCCGGTAAGAGGTGGAGATAATATGCACCAGCCAGCCTTCCTCCTTTAGCTCCTGGATGAGTTCCCGGGCTCCTTCCACCAGTCCTGCCCCTGCGGAAACCCTGGATAAGTCCTCTTCCTTCAGGTTATGATGCAGCAAAAAAGGAACAATTAAAGAAAGGGTGTCCCCGGGCTCATATCCCTCCTTGCCCTCCAGGGCCAAGAGATCATCATATCTGCTAATTACCGAAAAAATTTTATCCCCCTCCTGAATTAAAGCCATGCAATCAAAGGCATGGTCCATGGGAGAAAGGGGGCCTTCCAGGTCAAAGGCTATAATTTTCTTCATTATACTCGCTACTCCCTCCTGTTTTTTTATCTATTATTTCCGTCAGGTCATACCCGGCGGTTAGAACTTTATCCCGGGAATTAACTACCTGTCCGGCTTTAATTTTAACTTTCCCCTGGGCAAAAACCCTTATGGTATAGCTTATCAGGGGAAATTCCCTTTCCAGACCTTTTTCCCTGATTTTTTTGAATAAGGAAGTGTTTTCTACCGCTTTAACCCCTCCTTTAATAAAATCAGGGTCTTCTCTCATAATATTTTCTATTTCCTTCCATTCGTCAACCAGTATCCCGTTTTTTATCTTGAACACACAAAAGGTAACCGGGGGGCCTTCGTCCAGGTCAGGAGTTACCAGGTGCATCATTACTCCTGTTTTTTCAGCCCTGTTCAGAATTAACTGCCGGATAACCTCCTGCCAGGATCCTTTGGGACCTCCGGGCCTGGCGGGATGCAGGTTTATCATCTTGTATCTGACGCACATTTCCCTGCCAGCTACCAGCATATATCCTGCCAGCACTATTAAATCATGCTTCTTTTCATATAACCTGTTCATAACCTCCCGGTCATACAAAAAACGCCAGTCCTCTATTAACCTGGTGTTTCCCTTCTTTTCCTGCTCCAGGCCTTTTTTCCTGAACTCAGGCATGAATTTAGCCGAAGAAAAACATACCAGGGGGATTCCTCTTTCCCGGACCAGCTTTATAAACTTGTCGCTTTCTTTGCTTTCCCCTTCTTCCCGACTGCAAAAAACAAAGGAAATATCACAATTTGGAATAACCTCATGTTCAATATCCTTTAAAACCACTTTTATAAGCTCTCTGGCTGCTTCATCTCTGCCGGTAGAAAACCAGCCCAGTTTAAACTTTTCCATAGTTCACATCCTCATATCTGCTAATTACAGGGAAAAATGTTTATTCTT
>CAYYWR010000023.1:0-11573 GCA_964474145.1 uncultured Syntrophomonadaceae bacterium | reverse complement strand
CAACCAGGTCAGACAGATCACGCATATCATCCAGACCAAACAGACTACGCATACCAACCAGATAAGTCAGGACAGGAAGATCACCCACAGGCAGAGCATGAAGACCACCCAGGTCAGACAGAACAGTCAGACTACCCAGGCCAGACAGAACACCCAGACTACCCAGACCAGCCAGAGCAAGCAGAGCAGGCAGGGTCACCAAGCAGGGCAGAGGAGGCCCGTCAGGACAGAACAGAAGATACAGCAGCTGCGCCCAGTCTGAGTGGCCATGAAAATAAGGCAGACCGGGCAGACCGGACAGACCAGGCAGATACGGAAGGATTGTCCTTGAAGGATATTAAAGGATTATGGAAGGATGTCCTGAAACAGCTTCAAAAAAATGATGTGGTGACCTACTCCTGGCTGGAACAGGGTGGTCCCAGTTCTTATGAAGGGGGATTGCTGACCATAGAACTGGCCAACAGTCTTGCTCAAGACAAACTGGAGAAGGAAAAGCCTAAAAAAGCCATTGAAGAAGTGCTCTGGAGAATTACCGGAAGTAAGGTCAGGATAAAATTTGTCCTCAGGGACAATGCAAAGGCAAAGGAGACAGAAGCTGCTGGCACCGGGCCTAATGCCAGTGATGACAGCAATTATGACAGAAGTTATGACATCACCCGTGACAATAACCTTGAAAACAATCTGGATGATAACTATGGAGACAGCCTGGATAACAACCTGGAAAACAACATAGACAACAGCATAGATAATAACCTTGATACTATTAGTCTTGAAAATAGTTTGGAGAATAACTTTGAGAATAGATGTGCAGGCAGCTTTGATAATAACAATATGGATAGTCATAATGACGATTTTGTAACACAAGTTTTAAGAATGTTTAAGGGCAAATTAGTAGATAGTGAAGAAATTAAAAAGGGAGGGTTTTTTGGTGTTTAAAGGTGGAAACATGAATAAGATGATGAAACAGGTTCAGAAAATGCAGGCGGACATGGCAAAGCTCCAGGAGGAGCTGGATGAAAGGCTGGTGGAGGCCACAGCTGGGGGAGGAGTTGTAAAGGTAGTAGTTACTGGCAAAAAGGAAATTAAGGAAATAATAATTGACCCGGAGGTCGTTGATCCTGAAGATGTTGAAATGCTGCAGGATCTGGTTTTGACTGCCGTCAATGAAGCTTTAAACAATGCAGAAAAAATGGTCTCAGAAGAAATGCAGAAAATTTCCGGAGGTATGGACCTTCCTCCCGGCTTATTCTAAATCGGGGACTTATTCTAAATCGGGTTCTAAATTGGGACTTATTTTAAATTGGGAGTGGAGAGTCATCCATGTTTTACTCTGAATCTATGGCAAAACTAATTGAAGCTTTTAGAAGACTGCCGGGGATTGGACCTAAAACAGCCCAGCGTCTGGCTTATTTTATCATTAAACTTCCCCGGGAGGAAGTGGAAACCATAAGCCGTGCTCTGCTGGAGGCCAGGGACAAAATCACCCTTTGCTCCACCTGCGGCAATTTAACTGAAGAGCAGCCCTGCAATATTTGTAAAGACGTTAAAAGGGACACCGGTCTGATCTGTGTGGTTCAGGAACCCCGGGATGTTCTGGCTATGGAGAAAACGGGAGAATACAGGGGGGCATACCATGTTCTCCAGGGAGCCATTTCTCCCATTGACGGAATAGGGCCTGAAGAGTTAAAAATAAAGGAACTCCTGACCAGAGTGAAAAGCAATAAGATCAGGGAAATTATTATGGCTACTAATCCCAATGTGGAGGGAGAGGCTACAGCCATGTATATTTCCCGCCTGATGAAACCCCTGGACATAAAGGTAACCAGGATTGCCCACGGGCTTCCCGTGGGGGGAGACCTGGAATATGCCGATGAAGTTACTCTGGCAAGGGCATTAGAGGGCAGGAGAGAGGTTTAAAAAACTGGTTAAAATACCAGTTTTTTTATTTTTGAGAATAATATTTATTGCTTTGAAGCATATAATGTATTAAAGACAAGGAGGAAGTCTGCAATGAAAATACAGAATGTGCGCAATATGCTCAACAGCTTTTCCAGCCTGACCTCAAAAATGCTCTTTTTTAATCAATCTGATATAATAGAAAGCGAAGAAGAAGAACTAATATATACCATTGAACGAGCCCAGCAGGAATTGGATGCAGCAGAGAGTTTTTTCAATGCCGCCACAGACCCGGACCTGGTTGACCATGCAGTTTTTAACCTGGAAGCGGCAGAAAAAAAATATTCTTATCTCCTGAAGCAGGCCAGAAAAAGGGGATATAAAGCAGAATTTAAAAAGCTGACAAAATAAGCAAGAAGAAAGGGCGAATAATTGGAGATACAACAGAACAGGAAAAGCGGAGCAGGAAAGTAAAACTGAAAAGCGGAACAGAGCAAATAGAGCAAATAGAGCAAATAGAGGATACAGAAGAACAGGAGGCGAATTAAAATGTTGGGTTCACAGATGCAGGCCATAGATATTAACGCATTGATAGCCTTTGCTTTTGCAGCCCTGCTGCTTTATGTAATAGCCAGGCTGCTTTTGGTGCCCATAAGGCTTATTGTCAAACTAATGGGCAATGTTTTTGTGGGAGGTATTTTGTTAGTCGTTTTTAATGTTGTGGGCTCAATTATAGGGTTAACCCTGGGGATAAACTTAATCACAGCTCTGGTAGTAGGATTTTTAGGGGTGCCGGGTCTGGTGATGCTTATAATTGTACAGGGGATGCTGGGCTAAAAATCTGAGCTAAAAATCCGGGCTAAAAGTAATTAAAGCTTTGCGACAAAGTCGCAAGGCTTTTTTGGTGTTCGGAAAAAATTTAATCCTATTAATTTATATTAATTTATCTTAATTTATCATGGCAATTATGGTATAATCAAACATATACTCCTGTAAATACAGATAAAAGAAACTATTTCCCTATAAATTCCCAATAAATTGTAATTTAATCTGGTGGAGGAGGGGCACTACTATGGTTACAAAAGTTAAACATATAGCTATTTCTATGCTGGCAGGAACCCTTGTCTCCCTGATGACAACTTCAGTTGTGTTTACCCTTTATTACTATTTTATAGGTATTACTTTAGATTTACTCCCTGCAATGATTATAACTGCGGGAGTTTTTGCTGGCTGGATTATTTTCAAGGCGTACTATAATGAAGAGGAAGAAGTATCTAAACGTGTAACCCGGATTGTACTGCAGGCTTCCTGCCTGTCCCTTATAGTGCTTGTATTCTCCCTGATTTTAGAGTCTATTATTACCTGAACATTCAATCAACTTATTATGAGCGCACCCAGTGTTAATAAGTGCTAATAAAAGATGTTTAAAGGTATTGTATTTAAAAAAAGGGGGGGGATAGAGAAAAAATTTGATAAACACAACTAGGTGATAAAGGAGGATGTATATGCTAGAAAAGCTCAAGTCCAGACTTAATTTCAAGCTAACCTTAGGTCTGGGAGCCAAGCTAGTAGCAGGGTTTTTAATTGTTGCCATTGTTCCCATGGTCCTGGCGGCAATAACGGCCATATATGGGATAGACGAAGGCATTGAAGACCAGGCTCAATCAGCAATTAACAGCGACCTGAACTCCGCCAACCAGATTTTAAGTCAGAAGGTAAATGAAGTTTCTATTTTTACCAGTTTGATGGGGGCAGATGAAAGCATTGCCGAAGACATAAAAAATGAGAACATGGAGAGGTTAGAAAGGGTTTTGTTCAATCACTTCCAGGAGCAAAACTTCAGTTTTTTAACCCTAACAAATGGCCAGGGCGATGTTATTTTTAGAGCAAGCAGTGAAATTACTGGAGACAGCTTATCTGAACACCCCTTATTAAGGAGGGTTCTGGGAGGCAGTCAAGTGGAAGGGATTGTAGTTTTTGAGGAAAGTTTTTTGGAAAATGAAGGCCTGGCTGAAGAGGCTCACATTAATATAGCTCAAGATGGGACAGGCTCCCGGAGAGAAGAAACAAGGGGTATGACTATTATGTCCGCGACCCCTCTTTATGATGAAGAGGGAAGGATAGAGGGCATGTTAGTAGCGGGTGATTTAATAAACAATAACTTTGAAATAGTAGATGAGGTGGGAGAACTCCTGGATGTAACGGCCACCATATTCCTGGATGATTTAAGGATATCTACCAATGTTAGAACTCTAGCCGGCGATAGGGCTACGGGGACTACAGTTTCTCAGGAGGTTGCAAATACAGTTTTAAACAGAGGAGAAAGGTTCCTGGGCAGGGCATTTGTTGTAACGGAGGACTATATTACAGCCTATGACCCTATTTATGACCCCATGGGTGAAACCATAGGGATTAACTATGTAGGTATAAGGGAAGCCCCTTTCTTGGCCATGAAAAGAGACAACCTGAACAGATTTGTTCTTATCGCTATTATTAGTTTCATACTGGCGGTTGTCCTGGCATTATTTATAACCCGGGGTATTACCAATCCGGTAAAAAATCTTACAGAAAATATGAAGCAGGCGGAGGAGGGAGACCTTACAGTTCAGGCTATTACAAAGGCCAAAGACGAACTGGGGCAGCTTGCCACCAGTTTTAACCACATGTTAAGCGGTCAGGAGGGAATGATTAAAAAAGTGCTGCAGACTGCAGACAATGTCGCCACGTCTTCCCAAACTCTTTCCTCTGCTGTAGAGGAAAGCAATGCAGCCATGCAGGAGATAGCTTCAACGGTAGAGGGAGAGATAGCCCAGAAAGCTCAAGATATAGCTTTAATCTCAAACCAGGCCTCAGAAAGCGGGACACAAACCCAGAAAACCGCTGCAGAAGGGGAGAAAGCCGTGGAAGAAGCAGTTGATACCATGAAGGAGATAGATCAGGCCGCTTCGGAGGTCGGCACAGTTATCGGAGACCTGGATGAAGCCTCAAAAAAAATCGGGGTTATTGTAAATACCATTACAGGCATAGCTGACCAAACAAACCTTTTGGCCCTGAATGCTGCAATTGAAGCTGCCAGAGCCGGGGAGCAGGGTAAGGGCTTCGCTGTAGTAGCAGAAGAAGTTAGAAAGCTGGCTGAAGGAAGCAGTTCCGCTGCCGGAGAGATAGGCAGTTTGATTTCAGATATACAGGGAAGGACAGGGAATGCAGTAGAAAAAATGAATATAGCCAGTGAAATTGTAAGTAAGGGTACGCAGCTGGGAGAAGCGGCCAGGGAGCACCTGCAGGAAATAAGAAAGGCTGTTGATGAGGTAGGCGAATTCATCAAGGAAATTTCTGCTGCTGTGGAAGAGCAGTCTGCCTCCTCAGAAGAGATTGCCGCCAGCACCCAGGAGCAAACAGGCGTCTTAGAAAGTATTAGCAGCACTACCAATGAACTGTCTGAAGTGGCAGAGGAATTAAACAACTTGATGAATCAATTTAAAATCAATCAAAGCTAAGCAGATAGGCTAAGCAAATACATAGTAATTGTTTAGAAAAGGCTGTCTTTAGGTATTTCGGTATTACTTAAAGATGGCCTTTGCCACATTTTACTATAGACTTTTTATACACCGGGTTACATTTTATGCTATAATTAACTTTATCACCAGAAAAGCGGTTAGTCTAATTTAGCTAAAGAGGAATCAATTTCATTGACGCTCCTATTAATATCTGTTATAATCAATGACAAGTTTTTTTTAAGCCTGTTTTTTAGTTAACTGCTTACAAGTGGCGGCTTACATGGCTGTTATCTACATTTAGAGGTTTGAATACCCCTTACACACAGGAAAAATATTGTATAAGAGTTTAATGAAAAGAGAAATATTTCACATTTGACACTTATTTCACTTTAACACTTTTGATTTTCTCACATTGTGGAGGTTTTGATCATGAGAACTGTGGAAGCTTATGTAGGAGAGTATGCAAGCGGTAAAAGTGAGAATGCTGTAAATAGAGCTTTGACTCTGGCCAGTCAGGGAAGGGAGGTAACCCTGGTTGACCTGGATTTGGTAGAACCTTTTTATACATTGCGCCCCTTGAAAAAAATACTGGAAAGTAAGGGCATAAATGTAGTTGCCTGGGAAACCAAAGAAACCTTTGGGTTGGGTGAGGCAGGCTATGTTTTAAAGCCAGAAATGCGCTGGGTTCTTCGTCGTAAGGGGGACATTATTTTTGATGTAGGTTATGGTATCCACGGGTTTAGGGTTTTCAACCTGGTAGAGGGAGCTTTTGATAACCATGAATTGAAAGTGTATGCGGTAGTAAACATAAGCCGGCCCCTTACCTCCTCTGTGGAGGATATAATTACATATCTCAGTAACTTTGGTAGAGTGGATGGCCTTATAAATAACAGCCACCTGGGAGATGATACAGACATAGAGGTGCTGGAAAAAGGTGTACTGACCATAAGGGAGGTTAGCAGGCTAACTAAAATTCCCGTGGTTGCTTCAAGTATAGAAAAAAGCTTTGCCTCTAATTTTACCTCTTTAATAGGAAATGATCTTTTCATGGGGATTCCTGTGCGCTACATAGAACGTTACATGGCTCAATCCCTGTGGTAATTTAATTAATTAAACAGCAGTTACTGCTGTTTAAATTTGTTACTGAGAACTTTACTGTTTAAAAGGTTGCTGAGAGCTTTAAGGATTATGCCAAGCAAATTAATAATTAAGTAAGTAAGTAATTGAATAAATAAATAAGTAAATAAGCAAGTAAGTAAGCAAGCAGGTAAGCAGGTAAGCAGATAAGCAGATAAGAAAGCAAGAAAGCAAGCAAGTAAAGGCTGGGTCGTAATTTTACTTCAGGAGGTGTATAAATTGGAAAAACCCATCCAGGAGGAAAAAAGGGTGTTTATGACTGGAAATGAAGTCATAGCCTGGGGAGCTCTGGCAGCTCAGGCCGACATAATGTACGGTTACCCTATCACTCCTCAAAATGAAATCATGCATTACTGGACTCGTCTGGCGCCTAAATATGGCAAGAGCTTTTTGCAGACGGAAGACGAGCTTTCCGCCGGTTTTGCAACTATTGGCGGTGTTATAGCGGGCAAAAGATCCTTTTCTGCTACAGCAGGGCCTGGCAATACACTGTTTCAAGAACCAGTATCTATGGCAGAAATGATGCGTATCCCCATGGTAGTAGTCATTAAGCAGAGGGGAGGCCCTTCCACAGCCACAGTAATATATTCACAGCAGGAAGTGAATATGACTACATATGGCGGCAATGGAGAGGGATTGCGGATAGTTTACTCTACAGCGACTCACCAGGAGCTTTTTGATTACACCATCAAGGCCTTTAATAATGCCTGGAAATACAGGTTTCCCGCCTTTGTCCTGGGAGACGGCTACCAGGCAAAAATGAGGGAACCCCTTGTCATGTATAACCCTGAGGAAAAGGGGATTGAAATGGTAAAGCCCTATGCTCTGGTGGGCAGTAAAGGTATTCCGGGAGAAGACAGGGACCCGGTATATTTGAGGAATGCCTACAGCATGGAGGAGGAATTGTTTGAAGCTATAATGCCCATGATTGAGGAGTATAATCAGGTTTCTCCAGAAATAGAAGAGCACTTCTCTTTAAGCTGTGAAGATGCTGACTTGATAATAGTATCCCATGGTATTGTCAGCCGGGCGGCCCTGGCTGCAGAAGAACAGTTAAGAAAAGAAGGGATTAAGGTGGGGTTATTCAGGCCTATTACTCTAAGACCCTTTCCAGAAGCTGCCATAAGAGAAATCTGTAAATCAACTCCCAATATTCTCATAGTAGAGTCAGCCAACGGCCAGCTAGCCAGGCTGGTTAAAGAATCCCTTTTTGGGCTACCCATAAGTATGCAGACCATTTTCAAGCCAGGCGTAGGGATTACCAGTGAAGAAATAGTCAAATATATAAAGAATAAAAAGGCTGGAGAAATAATGGCAAAATAATATTTTTGCAAGAAGACATAAAAAAGATATTAAAAAAGGCTTATAAAGAGGAAGTGGCTATATAAAGCGTTATAAGCAGAGCATTTAAACAGGTAAAAACAGGTTTCATAAAAAGTTTATAAATTCTCATAAAAGTTTATATATTAAAAATTTACTTAAAAATCACTTCTTAAAAGTTTATATTGCATTTTGATTTTTATAGATTGGAGGCAATTAAATGTCAACAACAGTTATGCCAAAATCCTGGAATATAGATACCAAACCACATAAATTCTGTCCGGGTTGTGGACATGGACACGTCTTGAGAGCTCTAGGGGAAGCTATAGATGATATGGACATTCAGGATAAAACCGTTTTTGGCTGTGATATTGGATGCTCCCTCCTGGCATGGGACTTCTTTAATTTAGATTCTGTTCAGACACATCATGGCAGAACTACCCCGGTAATGGTGGGAATAGTAAGGGCTAATCCCTCCTTGATTGGAATAGCTTATATGGGAGACGGGGGAGGCTATGCCATAGGTGCCCAGCATCTTGTTAACTCTGCCAACAGAAACGACAAAATTTTAGTTGTCCTTGTCAACAATACCAACTACGGCATGACCGGAGGCCAGATGGCCCCCACCACACTGCCCGGCCAGGTAACGGAAACAACTCCTTACGGGAGGGATGCCATAGAAACAGGAACTCCTACCCAGGGGCCTGAAATGGTGGCGGCTATAACCGGTGAGAATGCTTATGTTGCCAGGGGGACTGTGTCTAACCTGCGCCAGCTTAAGAAGATGTTTAAAAAAGCCCTGAAAAATGTAGAGAAAGGAAATGGTTTTTCCTTTGTAGAAGTTCTGGCTACCTGTCCAACCAACTGGAGAACCAACGCTGAAGACACCTGGAAGTTTCTTGAAGTAAGTATGGCCAGATATTTTAAGGTGGGTGAATATAAAGTGCCCCCAACGGAGAGGGAGGGATAGTTCTCGTGAATAAATCTGTCAAAATTGTTATCGCCGGAGAAGGCGGACAGGGCGTTCAATCCATTGCCGACATTATTGCAGAAGCAGGTAATGAAGAAGGCCTGGAAGCTTTATATATCCCTAACTTTGGAATTGAGCAAAGGGGAGGAGTTTCCGTAGCTTATGTGCAAATTTCTGATAAACTAATAGGTTCTCCCAAGTTTGAAAAAGGGGACGTTGTGGTAGCTTTAAGTAAAAGGGCTGTGGACAGGATTACACCTTATGTGGGTAGCAATACTATTTTTGTATATGATAACTCTTTAATCTATATCCCAGAAGTGGCTGATGAGGTGATGGGACTGCAGTCATTTGACACTGTAGCTCCGGAAGCCCATACAAAAGGGTTTAGTCATATGGAGGAGGAAAATAATTTCAGCTTAATTCCACGATATGCCCACACGGTTACCGGAGTGCCAGCTACAGATATTGCCAAGAAGGAACTGCATCCCAGGGTGTTTAATGTAATAATTCTGGGCGCCGTCATAGAAGCTGCTGGTATACTCAGCAAAGAAAGTGTTAAAGCTGCTATAGAAAATAATTTTGGGGCAAAGTTTGAAAAGAATCCGAAACTGCGACAGTTAAATTTTGACGCTCTGCAAATAGGAATACAAAAAATTAAAGAAGTACTTGTAAGGAGCTGAAATTCATGTCCTTAACCATAGATAAAATAACTTTTAAAGTGAAAAAGGGTGTTTACGATATATTTCCCCAGCTATGCAAGGGCTGCGGACTGTGTAAAGAAAAATGCCCCCATGACGTGCTGGACTGGTCAGATGAGCTGGGACTATATGGAACCCCTATTGTAGAGCCGGTTTATTCTGAGAATTGCACAGCCTGCAAGATATGTGAGAACTCATGCCCTGATTGTGCTATAAAGATAGAAAGAATAAAGAAAAAATAAATTTTGCCATTAAAGTAATATAAGTCAGTAGGAGAACTTCAAATCTCCCATATATTGCAGGGAGTTTTACAGAGGGCCAGATGGGAGCAGATCAGTCTTCAAATCTTTTTTATCTTTTTTGGCAGGATTTTGGTGGGAATTGAGAAAGGCCGGAAGGCTCTTTTCAGTTCCCACCAAAACCAGTATTTATTTTTTGATAAAGCCTTAACCTGTTATCAGTTCCTGTTTTTTTCAAAATGCTCCTTAAATGAGCTTTTACCGTACTTGGGGAGATAAATAAGCATTGTGCTACTTCCTTGTTAGTCAAGCCTTTTAAAATCAGGCTCAATACTTCAACCTCCCGGTTTGTCAAGTTGAATTGTTCTTTCATGTTTATCCCGGAAGGTTTTTTTTCGTCAAGGTGACCCTCCAGGCGACCTTCCAGCAATTCTATGTTTCCGGGCACCAGTTTCATCAAATAGGTCTGCTGTTCTATCTTCAAGTTTTTATCCACCGGGATAATTTTTACGGAGAATTCTTTTAATGAAGGAGAGTAGAGATTTAGCAAGGTGACCTGTGGGGACCTGCACGATGCCCCTGACAAGGAAAAAACATATTCGACAAACTGCTGAAGATTTAGCTTTTTCTGGAAGAGGGTTGATGCCAGTTCACTGGCTGCATCATTGGAAAAGATTATGGAATAGTTTTCATCAAAGATGATGACCCCTATGGGGTTTTTATTTATGCAGTATTGATATAGCTGTTGACTGGCAGTCGCCTGCTGCAGTGCCAGGTATTTAGATAATAATCCGGACAGGAATTTGTCCAGCAGCTCCAGGGAAGCTTTAACTTCTGGCCCAAAGCCTTCCCCTTCGGGCTTGTAAAGGCCGATACCGCCCAGCAGCTTTCCTTTCAATGACAAAGATATGGTCATTTCATGGTAGAAGCCCTGTGTTTTTATAAAATCATTATAGTACTCTGTTTGTTCATACTTTTTTAGAGGCATAACGTCTGTGATGTACATAATGGGGGTTTGAATGCTTTTTTTGGGGGGCAGGTTATGGGGGTGGAAAATATCTTTTTCCTGGTAATAATCCATATAGCACGATACTGATTTAGAGTCGACATTCAACATTACAGGTTCCACCAGTTTCCCGTGGGAGTTAACCAAAAAAAATGTTGAATGCTCCAGGTTAAATAATTCTGCCAGAGAAAATAAGACCTGCTGCCTTAAATTGCTGCTCCGGGTCACACTTTCAAAAAAATGTATAATTTTTTTTTGGTTTTTATCCAGGTTTAACACTTTTCACGCCTACCTTCGTGTAAAGTTTTTACTGGAGATGTCCATGTTCATTTATACGGCACCTTCTTTAACAGGGGTGTTTTATTTATTTTAAATCTATCTTTAAACAGAATTATAATATGAAAAAGCAAAATTTTCAACAATTTTATCTTATTTTACCAGTATTATATTAGCCAAAAGGCTTAGAAAAAAGAAAAATTACGCCTTAGGGGTAATAGAATTTAAATTGAAAAAATGCCAGAATATTATAAGAATCATTAATATACGAGCTTGAGGAGGTCTTTTAAATCCAGGTCTTTTAAATCCCCATGTCTTTGCACGGCATGGAATGGAAAGGATGAAAAGGATGAAAAGGATGAAAAGTATGATTAAAAAAAGACGTCGTCTATTAATATATTTTGTTTTTGTGGTTGCTTTTTTAATGCTTTTACTTAAACCTGCTCAGTTTCTATATGCAGAAAACGATGATATAGCCTACAGTCGTTACTATCTGGAGCACCCAATTTTTAACATAAAGTCAAGCAGTGCTCC
>CAYYWR010000022.1:0-11835 GCA_964474145.1 uncultured Syntrophomonadaceae bacterium | reverse complement strand
CTTCAGAGGTCTCCCTAAATCCTCTTTTTTCCATATCATTCTGTCGATTTTTTTTACCTGATTCTTCTCCCCCCCTATAATCATTAGTTACATTATCCTCATCTATTGATTCCCCTCTGGATATTTCTCTATCTTTATCTATTTTGTTATCCATATTTAAATATAACCCCCTTTTAAATTAGGTTGATAGTCAACTAAACATATCCCCAAAAGTTAATATCTGGGGATATGTTAACTATTCTAGATTGGCAGCAAGGTTTCTAACTTTTCTTGTAAACCTCACTTAAGGTATGACTGAGTTTTTGGGTTATATGACCTACAATAGTAATTACGTTGGAATAATCCATCCTGGTAGGACCTATAACTCCAATAGTGCCAATAGTCTTATCCCCGATACTGTAAGTTGCCGTTATAAGACTGCACTCCTGTATTTCTTCAATTTCAATCTCCTTCCCTATAGTTACTTTCAAACCTTCTGATAGAGTCCCCTCCAGCAACCTGGACAAAAGGGCCTCTTCTTCCAGGACATTGAAAATTTTTTTGATTTTATTTACATCTTTAAACTCCGGCTGGTTTAATATGTTGGCTGTCCCTCCCAGATATATCCTGCTTTCCCTGTGTAATAAAGAGCTTTCCTCCAGCAAGCTAATAGCCTGTTCAATAAAATCCATTTTATGGATAAGCTCCATTTTCATTTCCTCAATAAGAGAACTATTAATCTTATCAATGGATAAACCCTTTAGCTTATTATTCATATAATCTACTATTCTAAAAAGCTCATCAGTAGAAAGCATAAAGGGAAGCTCTATGATTTTATTCTCTACAAAACCGGTATCTGTAACCATAACCACCAGAGCTTTTTCGGGATCCAGAGGAAATATCTGTATTTTCTCAAAACAACTTTTTTCTATCTGGGGACCCATAACAAGAGATGTGTAATGGGTTAAAGTAGATAGTACTTTTGCCGCGTGCTGAATTACCTGATCTATTTCTTTGAGCTTAAAATCAAATATTTTTTGTATCCATTCTATTTCCTTTGCTGAAAGGTCTCTAATCTGCATAAGGGAGTCTACGTAAAAGCGATACCCCTTTTGGGATGGGATCCTTCCTGAAGAAGTATAAGGTTGTTCCAGATAACCCAATTCTTCTAAATCAGCCATCTCATTACGAATAGTGGCAGAACTCAATCCCAGGTCAAAGCGCCGGGCAATAGTCCTGGAACCTATCGGTTCTGCTGATTTTATATATTCACTAATGACTAGCTGCAGTATCTTTCTCTTTCTTTCAGATAGGCTCATGGTTACCACTCCTGTTAGCTCCAGTTGGCTTCTGTTAGCACTCGTGCCTAGAGAGTGCTAATTTCTTATATAAAAAATACCATTGAACAGGTAATTTGTCAAGATTACATCTCTTAAATTCTCAAATATATTTACTTATTTTGAAGCTTATGCCAGAATGTATGAATGAGCTGACCGGGAGAAACTATTATTTCTTTTAGTCCTGAAGTAGATACAGGATAGTCTGTCCCGGCAAAAGTAATGATTACTAGCTCTTCTTTATCTGTGTTAAAGGTAAAGCTTTCCGGCGGCGAATCTACCCCCGCCAGATTATTAATCTCCCTCTCCGCCTGGTTTAATCCAAAATACAACATGGCTACCAAAAACAAAAAGGTTAAAGCTACAGCCCAGCCGTACTTCATTTTTTACCTTACCTCCTGTATTTTGACTTTTCAACGCTACCTTTATATATCTTTTAAGACTTCTCCTAAAATATCTGCAACATAGCGGCTGGTCCTCAAGGCCTCCTCCAGGGAGTTTTTGTGACCACCAATTTCTAAAAGAACCGCCCCGGGGTGAACATCCTGGTTATAAATTAAACTCCTCTTGCGGACTCCCCTGGAAAGGCCCGGGTATAGCTCTTCACTTTTATCATGTATTCTTGTGGCAATTTCATAATTCTTATTCCAGTTGCTGTGGTTTGTACCCAGCACCATTAAAGTCCTTCCTGCATCCTCCCCCTCTATCCGGGTAGTAGTAGCCTCCCTGGTAGTTCCGTCCCGGTGTAAATCAATAACCATATCTGCTCCTGGATACTTGCCAACCAGATCTTTAACCGTATCAGCAGCTTTTGTATAGGACTCGCTCCTGGGAATATCGTGTATTTCTTTATTGTGAACAACCCTGACATCATGTTTTTCCTCCAGACACCGGGCCAGTTCCTCTGCTACCCGGACAACTGTTTGGCTCAGGTCACTGGTAAAAGTTTTCCCCGTGGTAGGCACAAAAGATTCCGTTGTATGGGTATGATAAATAATAACCAGGGGTCTCAGTGTGTTTGATGTGCTTGATGTGCTTGATGTGCTTGTGGTGTTAGGTGCCTCCCCGACTTCCTCATTAGAAAGCCGGGCCTTTTCATCTTCTTCCTGTTCAGTTTGCTCTGCATCATATGCTTCTTCCCTTAAAGACTCTTTATTAAATGGCCCTTCCGTCATAAAGGAAACCTGCTGCATGGTAGAAATTTGAGCATTTAAAAATGTTTTAGGATTATCGGGGTCAATGCTGGTTAAAGCATAGAGGGTAGAGTTAAGCAAATTCTGAGAATTACCATATGAACTGAATGAAGTGACTTCTGTTTTACTGCCCTCCTCCCGGTTGGCCTCCCTTTCTGACCCTTCCCCCATGCCAGGAATAGCTTGTTTTAAAATACTCCTGTATAAATCTCTCTGCCAGTTGCTGTCTTCAACTGTAGACATGCTTATAGCCCTTAATGTCCCTTTTTCCGATGCAAAACTATTCCATAAAAAAAAGAACGTGCTCATTATTATAATTATAATGATTCCTGCTTTGAATAATTGTTTATTGTATTTGAATCTCCTGTATTTTGTTTTTTCTGTAATCCTTTTTTTTACCATAAATATCACCTGTTTTTATTGAAGTTTAGATATCTTTATTAATATTATGGTAAATAGGAATAATATATACCTGCAAATAATAAACTTGTCATTTAAAAACTTCATTAAAAGAGCAGGTAATTAGTTTTACCTGCTTGAAAGACTGTGTGGAATGTTAACTCCTTATAATTATAATGCTGGTGCTTAATACTACAGCGAAATAAGATACCAGCGGTGCCACGGGAACGGTTTCAGCGGACCCGAAGCGCAGCGAAGGGCTGAAGAGAATCCCATGGAACCGTCCCCTGTGGCTTAGCTGGCTTAGCCGTCCCCTGTAGCTTAACAATAAGCCATGGCTTAGCGGATTCAGTTAATAGCAAATCTTTCGCTGTAGTTTTAATGCATATACCTGGTAGAAGCATCCTCCCGCACTTTGGGATGGAGAGCTGCATTCAAACCGCCGGAAATAATAATTGATATGTCTTCTATAATGGTGTCAATCTCTTTAGGAGTTACCATTAAATTTTCATTATAGGGCTCCAGGACTTTCCTGATAAGGGAAGCCCTCTGGTCACTTTCCATGCCCTCCAGCATGTTATAAATCTTACTTTCTTCAGGGTTCTCCTTGATAAGCTCATGGGAAGCCCTGTCAAGGGTGTCCAGGGTTATGCTTACGGCATCTACCACGGTAGGCACACCAACGGCTAGAACCGGAACTCCCAGGGTTTGTCTGTTTACCCCGATACGTTTATTTCCTACCCCGGACCCGGGATTAATGCCCGTATCCGCCACCTGAATAGTTGTATTGACCCTGGATACATTTCTGGATGCCAGGGCATCTACAGCAATAACCAGGTCAGGTTTTACTTTTTGTACAATTCCGAATATAATTTCACTGGTCTCAATACCGGTTAACCCTAAAACTCCAGGAGCAACAGCACAAACAGAGCGGTAACCTTCTCCCAGCACTTCCGGCTTGTGCTGTAACAGGTGCCGGGTTACCAGGAGATCCCTGACCACCCTGGGACCCAGAGCATCAGGAGTAACGTTCCAGTTTCCAAGGCCAACCACTAAAATAGTCATATTTTCTTGCAAATCAACCATTTTAGCCAGTTCTTCTGTAAAAATCTGGCTTACCCTCTCCTGAAATTGTATATTTCTCTGGCGAAGCCCTTGAGCCTCCAGGGTAACATAGTTTCCCATGGCTTTACCTATTCTCCTTTGGCCCTCTTCACTGAGAACTGACACCCTGCTAATGTTGACGCCTTCCACTTTCCGGGTATCAACATTGACCCCGGGTATTTCCTCTTTGGGTTCAGCTTCAATCATTTCTGTTGCTTCTATAGCCAGGTCTGTGCGAAACATGCTTACTTTATCTCCAGCCCATGTCCCTATTATGGACACCCCCTGTAAAATCAATCTATACTGTCATAACAATCATCACATTTTTTTTAATTACTATCATTACTATCATTACTATCATTACTATCCATTCTAACATTACTATCATCACCGCACATTAACGCAGCTCTGTAGGCACAAAAGCATCTATAATACCAATAACCAGGGCTGCCAGCAGCGCGCCTAAAATAGATACCCTCATGGCCGGCACTAAGAATTGTGCAGCATAAATGACCACCGCCGCAGCAATAAACCCTACAACCCCTCTATTCCGGGGAGAAATCATATCGCCCAGCAAATTTTCTGCTATAAATCCCAGAAGGGCTATGACAATAGCTGCAAGAATTGCCTGGCCAAACCCCAGCACCGTAAAACCAGGAAGCAGAAAACCTACAAACATGATTACCAGGGCAGAAACAATAAAACGAATAATCAAACCAAACATTTTTTCACCTCCTGACTGGCACAAAGTTATTTAATATTATATATGTTAACCAATAGAAAAAGTTATATGCATTTATGGCGGCAAATTAGTTGCATTTTAAACCACTAAATGTTAAAATATCTAATGGTTTTACTAATTACTACGAAAGGAGAAGTATACTGAATGCCAAACACAAAAACTGCCCAAAAAAGAATGAAGACCAGTTTAAAAAGAGCAGAAAGGAACAAATCCGTTAAAACACAGGTTAAATCCTCTATCCGCCGCTACCAGAGTGCTCTTGAATCTAATAACATAGAAGATGCTAAGAAGTTCCTTTCCACAGCATTTAAGAATTTAGACAAGGCTGTATCCAAAAATATAATCCATAAGAATAATGCTGCCCGTAAAAAAAACCAGCTCAGCCGGATGCTCAATGATAAATACTAAAGATATATAATTTCATTTATGAATAGAACAGCGTACACAAATAAAGAAAAGAAAAAGAAAAGAACCTGAGTAAAGGTTCTTTTTTCGTCGTCCAGGTTAAATTTTAAGTTTTATTACTATCTAGCAGAGGGCTTATTGCTCCTTTTAAAAAGCCAGGCTGCCATCAGGGCAGTAACAGGAATGGTTACTATCAGTCCAATACTACCCGCGACACTTCTTACTATTTCAGTTGCTATGAGATCTAAGTTAGATATCTTAATCCAGGTCATTTCGTACCCGATAATGAGAAGTAATAAAGGGGTAGCGCTGCCCACATAAGCTAATATTAAGGTGTTGGCCATGGTACCCATAATATCCCTGCCTACATTTATGCCGGAAACCAGTAGTGAATAAGAATCTATTTTAGGATTAACCTTTACAACTTCTGAAACAGCCGATGCTATGGAAATACCCACATCTGTAACAGCTCCCAGAGAGCCTATTATTATGCCGGCGAAGAGCAGTCCCCTGACATCTACTTCTGCATTGTCCATATACATGAGCATTTGAGCTTCTTCACTGCTAAAGCCTGTTAGATGAGCCAGATTACCAATCCAGAGAGCTATAAGGCCAGCAGAAACAACCCCGAATATAGTTCCCACTATAGCAGCAAATGTTTTCTTTTCCAGTCCCCCTATTATTAAAAGGGTAAAAATAGCAGTGGCGCTGGCCAGGACAACAGATATAAAGATTGGATTATGCCCCTCCAGTATCATGGGTAGCAGCATTTTAATAATAACAAAACCAGTAAAGCTTAAAGCAATTATAGTTTTTAGCCCTTTTTTCCCACCTATCAACAGCAGCAGAAAAACAAATATCCCCAAAAGATAATACATATACTTGTCCCGAACAACCTCCTGGAAGTACACATTACGGATTAATCCATCTTCCAGTTCTGCCAATAGTAGTATTTCCCTGCCTTCCTCCAGATAAAAATCGTAATAATGATCCATCAGAGTGTTCTCAACAGTAAAAACTTCCCCCTGGTATTCCCCTGAAGTAACCTCTACTTCCGCCACCTGCTCTAACATTACAAAATCAGATTCTGGCTGAAAATCCTGCACATCTATTACTACTCCCCTTAAAGTAATCTCCTTTGCCCTGTAATCACTGTAAGCTGCCCGGGAAGGAAACAAAACTATAAGGCAAACCATCAGAATTATAATAATTACAACTTTTTTATGTACCCCAAGCATAACCACGGTTTTCCTCCCACTTTTTTTAATTATTAGCAGCAGCAAAAAAATGCCACTAACAGCAGGGAGGTGCCTCAAGCCGGTAAAGGAGAGTAACCCTGACTGCAAAAATAATTATAACATAAAAACTAATTCGCTGCTACCCGAGTACTTGCTGCATCCATTTCTATATCCAGAGGGGGCTTTTCTATAACTATCGTCTCCTTGCCAATTTTTTGCCTCAGTTTACTGCATTCAACCCCGGAAAAAACCTGTTTCATATCTATCCGGGGATATATTAAGGAGAGCCAGTCCCGGGGATTCCTGAAAACAATCTTTCCTCCCGGCTTTAACTCAGAATAAGCCCTTTTAAGCACCTTTTCCTTCTGCTGGACATGCAGGGATATCCAGACCGCATCAAAGCCCCCGGAGGAAATATCCGCCCCATCAGCCAGCAAAAACTTAATCTTCCTGCAAAGCCCCATTTCCTCAACTTTTTTCCTGGCCTCCTGAATGGCTGTAGGGTCAGAGTCCACAGCCACAACCGAAAAACCAACCAGAGAAAGGCTTATAGAAGTTATGGGTAGAGGGCCGCTTCCAATATGCAAGATTTTCATGCCGGGACGGAGACCACACTTTTCGGCCTCTGCATTTATCATTCTTTCGTAAAATAATCTCCGGTACCAGTCACCAAATACCGGCCATCGTATTCCCAGCCATTCAAATAACTGTATTATTCTTACCACTATGCTGCAGATAATCTCTTTCAACAAATACACCCCTTTTTAAATGATTATGAGATTCATTCTCATTATATATAAAAGGCCATGTATTTGTCAACAAGTGTTATAAATAATTATTTTGTATCTCCTCTATCTCCTCCATGCTCTGCCCTTACAGATTTTTTTAGCAGTTCACAAAAAAATGCTGTTACTGGTGATTATTCCCTTTTTTCTTTCCCAGGAGCTCTCTGGTAAAATAAGATATGAAAAAGAATCCTGCAGCACACAAAACAATAGCTGCCCCCGAGGGTATATCGTAGTTATAGGAGAAAACCAGGCCCACCAGGCCGCTAAAAATTCCTACCACTACTGAAATTAATAGCATTGACCTGAAGTTGTTGCTAAGCTTTAAACCCGTGGCCCCGGGAATCACCAGAAGGGCTGAGGATAGAACCACTCCCACCACCAGGACAGATGCCACCACGGTAAGAGCCAGGGACACCAGCAAGCTTGAGTACAGTAAAGAAAAGGGAACTCCGCTAGCCCTGGCCAGCTCCCCATCAAAGGATATGGTCAAAAGTTCTTTAAAAAAAATAGCTGTGAACAGTAAAACAATCAGGGCAACAACACCTAAAAACCAGAGGTCCTGCCCGGTAACCATAAGTACATTCCCAAAGAGAAGGCTGAATAATTCCGGATAATAACCCTCCTTAAAACTAATCAAGGTAACCCCCAAAGCCATTCCAGAAGCAAAAAAGATACCGATAAGAGTGTCACTTTCCAGCTGTCCCTGACGGCTTAAATATGCAATGGAAAGGGCTACAGCTACCGCAAACATACTGCCGGTATAAAGGGGGTTAACGTTGAGAAGCACTCCCAGGGCCAATCCCCCCAGTATAGCATGAGAAATGCCCGCTCCCATAAAGGAAAGCTTGTTTAAAACTACAAAAAAAGATAAGGTTGAACATAATAGCCCCACCATAAGAACAGCCACAAAGGCTCTCTGCATAAAGCCATAGGTTAAGATATCCATCATTAAACCCTTTTCCTTCCAAAAAAAACCTCGAATTCACAACGATAAGCATCTTCAAGGCCAGGACTGCTTAATACATCCCGGGGACTTCCGTGGACATGCATGGTTTTATTAATACACAGCAACTTATCCACAAAACCTGCTACTGCAGCCAGATCGTGGGAAACCATAACTACCGTCAAACCTTCTTCCTGCTGAAGTTTTTTAAGCAGCTGGAAAAACCGGGACTGGGTGGGAAGGTCCAACCCGGCATTGGGTTCATCCAGAAGCAGTAACCCCGGCTTCCTGCAAAGGGACCTGGCCAAAAAAGTCCTCTGCTGCTGTCCTCCAGAAAGCTGAGAAAAGGGCCTGTTTGATTCTTCCCCCAGGCCCACCTGCTCCAGAGCTTCCCGGGCCCACTCCCTTTGATTCCGGGTAAAGGGCCGCCCCAGGCTGGAGGAGGTAACTGCCCCCATGGCAACAACATCCAGCACAGAAAGGGGGAAATTTTTCTTGTGCATGGGCCTTTGGGGCATATATCCTATTTCATCCCTTTTTTTACCCAGCCTGTCGGGGTAAACACCCAACACCTTTACCCTGCCCCGGGAAGGTTTCAGCATTCCCAAAAATATCCGCATCAGGGTAGTCTTCCCCGCTCCGTTGGGACCTATGATAGCCACCATATCTCCAGGCAGCACCTCCATATCAATATCCCGGAGAACCTCACAACCGTTAAGATAAAGACCCAGGCCTGTTGTTTCTATTATATTCTCCCTTGTAATTTCCTCATGCTTTTTTAAACAAGACATATATTATTCCAAAGCCTCCCTGAAAATCTCCAGATTGTAGCGAATAAGAGCTATATAGCTCTCCCTGTTGGAAACACCTTCCCCTCCCAGGGGGTCCAGTATCTTTACTTTCCCGCCAATTTCCCCGGCAATTGTTTCCGCCGCCTTGCTGCTCAACTGGGGTTCTGCAAAAATAATCTGTATGTCCTTTTCCTCCGCCAGGTCCACCAGTTCTGCCAGCCAGCGGGCCGAAGGCTCCCTCCCGGGAAACACCTCTATAGCCGCAGACTCCTCCAGACCATACTGTTGGGCAAAATAATTCCAGGCGGAGTGGTAAGAGATAAACCGCCTTCTGGAAAAACCCTTTACCTTTTCTTCAATATCCTGATTCAACTCTTCCAGTTCTTCCTGGAAGCTTAACAAATTCTCCTGAAAATAAACTTCATCATCAGGGCTTACAGATTTTAGCTGGTCATAAACCAGGGGAGCTATTATTTCCTTGACCAGCACCGGGTTCATCCAGACATGGGGATCATGGGGGCCATGATAATGTCCACAATCGTGGGATTCATGGTCCTGGCCTCCATGGCTGCAATCATGATGATCATGATCATCAGCGCAGCAATCGTTATGGCAGTGTTCCCCATCATGATGATGATGATGATGATCCTCCTGGTGTTGAGAATGGCCTTCATGTCCTTCTTCTAGATGAATGGGCTGGTAATCTAAAATCCATTGATCCATGTAATCCATGACTTCAACAGTGGGAACCCCTTCTCCCCTGGCCAGACCCACAGCCCAATCATCCAGCCCACCTCCTATGTAAAACATAAGATTAGCCCGGGAAGTTTTTCTGGCCTGCTCCACGGAGGGCTCAAAGGTATGGGGACTATCTCCGGGTGACATCAAAGTTATCACCTGAACCCTTTCCCCCCCAATGTTATTTATTATGTCTGCCAGGGGGAAAATAGTAGTAATAATACTGATATTTTCCTCTTCCCGGGAGTGCTGGGCACCTTCCCTTCCTTCTTCTGTACTGCAGCCTCCTGGAAGAGCAACTATGACACTCAGAAATAATATCATTAGAAATTTTAATAACAAAAAAAAGCCTCCTTTTTTTAGTTGCAAATCTTTTGCATTTACATGTAATTATATTATAACAATAGAATTTTCATGTCAATATATTTTGTAATAATATTTTACAATGCAGGCAATTTATTCTTATCTATAAAAATACAGCAAATCCCATAAAAAATTTTTTAAAACAGCTATTGACAAAAATAAAAAAAACCAGTATCATATTGATACTGATTCTCATTCTCTGGAAGGAATGTTGAGGGGAGAGCTTTGATTATGTCTATTGTAGTAGTAGGAGGGGACCATTTAGGGAACATTCCTCACAAGTTGCGCCAGTGTGGATTTGCAAATATTCAGCACTATCAGGGCCGAAAAGTTTTTAAGCTCAGGGACAAGATAAGCTTTTCCACGGACCTGGTACTGGTTCTAACAGATTATGTAGGTACTGACCTGGCTAAATTAGTAAAAGCCAGAGCCAAGAAAAGCAATATCAAAGTAAATGCCTGCATAAAAATATTACATTTATTGTTGAAAACTAAGGGGTACTGCCACATGCCGCAAAATCAGGTAGAGCACTTCTTGCAGAGACCCCTGATATAGATTTCCTGCTCCTCAACAGTATAACCAGGCTTCACCGGGGGAGGCTCGGGAATGGACAAATCCTTTAAGCATTCCACTCTGCCACAGGAGCGGCATATAAAGTGGGGATGACAGTGGCGGCTGCAGCCACAGGTGGACAGGGCAAAGCGCCAGGTCCGATCCCCTGTCTCCACCCGGTGCACAATCCCTTTTTTCATGAAAGAGTTTAGGTTCCTGTAAACACTGACATAATTGTAATCTATCTCCGACAACTGCTCCGTTATTTCCTGCTGTGTCAGGGGTTTCCCTTCCTTATACAGCAATTCAATTAATGCCATCCTCCCCGGAGTTAGTTTAAGACCTGCCCTCTGGAGAATCTCTTTTACCCCTTCCTGTCTCAGTTCCTGGTTCACCAGAAGCCCCCCTCTTCCCTATCTCTTGCAACTTAATATATTTTATACTTATCATAACATTGTATCTCCAAAATTAATAGGGGAAAACATATTCTAAAAAAGGACGTTCTTCCACTTCTATTTCTTCCAGGTTGACAACGGGTAACTGCTCTTCCCTGAACTCTCCCTTCTCTAACACTCCTTTAACTCTAATCCAGTCATCCTTATTAAATCTCTCCAGGGACTCTTCCTCCCGAACAATAATTCCTAAAAGCTGCATATCTGCCACACAACAGACCATGACATAACGGGCCAGGATTATCTCATTATCCTTTAAATCCTCTTCCCGTAACACAAAACCCTCTGCCTCTATTTCATAATCCTTGTATTCCTCCAGTTTTGTATAAATTTCCAGCAACCAGTGATAGAAATTGTAGTCGTCCATCAGGAGACGACCATCCTCCAGCATGTCTTCCCTGTCTTTATGGTCTCCATAAACACTGTCATCGTAATAATCGTGCCCTTCATAACCTTCATTATCTTGCTGATCTCCATAATAATTACAGCTATCATCCTCCCCATAATACTCCTGCTCCTGGCAATTATCTACATCGCCTTCAGAATAACCTTCTGAAAACTCCTGCTGCTGTAAACTTTCCTGGTGAGGACCTCCAGACATTCCTTCACCCAGAAGGGCATTCCTCCCCTGCAGAGAATAAGCTCCCATGGTAATAGGAGAAAAAGTAAACCCTATCACCAGGGGCACAATAAAAAGGGCATAAGTGCTGAGACGGGGTTTTCTCCGGGGAATTTTTAAAATGTCCTTGAGCCCCAGGACCGCCATCAACAGCATCAGTTCAATTCCCACCTGGATATATGGTATCATCTT
>CAYYWR010000021.1:0-12373 GCA_964474145.1 uncultured Syntrophomonadaceae bacterium | reverse complement strand
ATATTTAAGTTGGGATATGTGCTTAATAGAGAAACATACTCATCACATATTTCATCAAGTCCCATAGACATTGGCTTAACAAGTATTTCACTTATGGATAGCACGGAAGTTAAGCCTTTAACAAATCCTGCCTCAATTGCTTCAAACAAGGGAATCAATTTATTTGCCATATAACCTGATTCAAAGTAGTAGATGAAACAGTTTGTGTCCAGGGCTACGATATCATTCTTTTGAAATAAGTTTTTTAATCCTGCCATGTATTTCTCTGCTCCCTGATATATGAATCAAGATCCTGCTCTTTCCAAATGTTTTTGTGAAGGCCATAGAGATGCCTTGCATATTGTTTGGGTTTTGGGATGAGAACGATTGCATTGCCAGAGGTTTTGATAATTATTTCATCTCCCTCTGAGATGTTCATTGCTTTCCTTATTTTGGAAGGCAAAACCATTTGTGACTTTCTCCCAATTTTAATTGTATCAATCATAAATAACACCACCAATCTTTTTCCTACATTATAGCACAAAGTAGGAAAACATAAAAGCAAAAGTCCGGATAACGCCTGGACAATAATATTGATTTGTCTGTGTATGGGGAGAATTATAATGGTTTTTATCATTTTTATACTGCTCCTGCTCATAAATGCTCTTCCAGTTGAATAAGTATTAAGAAAATGATAAGGAGGAAGCAGTTGATCAGTAAAGAGTTAAGCAAAACATTTCTGGTAAGTTGTTTATTATTATCACTAGTATGTATAAATCCAGCAGGGGCTTGTGCCTCAGAACTTACAGAAAATGATATATCAGCCCGGGCTGCTGTACTTATGGACCAGTCTTCTGGAAGGGTTTTGTTTGCTAAAAATGAGCATGAAAGGCTCCCTATGGCCAGCACGACGAAAATAATGACGGCTTTAATTGCACTGGAATCCGGGAATTTAGGCAGCCGGGTAGTTGTAAGCGAGAGGGCCTCCCTAATTGAAGGTTCATCCATATGGTTGGAAAAGGGCGAGGCAAAAACCCTTGAGGAGCTATTATACGGGCTGATGCTGAGATCCGGCAATGATGCTGCTGCAGCCATAGCGGAACATTTAGGGGGCTCCATAGAAGATTTTTCTGTAATGATGACAGAAAGAGCAAGGGGAATAGGCGCCTATAATACTCAGTTTAAGAATCCCCACGGCCTTACTGATGAAAATCATTTTACCACGGCCTTTGACTTTGGGGTGATAGCATGCCAGGCCTTAAGTATCCCCAGATTTAAAGAGATAATTGCAACCAGAGAAAAAAGGATTACCTGGCCCGGGCACCAGTGGGACCGTTACCTGAGAAATCAAAACAGGCTGCTGGATTTATATCCCGGAGCTGATGGAGTTAAAACAGGCTGGACTACTCCTGCCGGGCGCTGCTTTGTAGGTTCTGCAACCAGAGATTCCTGGCAGCTGGTGGCGGTTGTTCTTAACGCTCCTAATATGTGGGAGGATACCACAAACCTCCTGGACCATGGTTTCACAAACTGGACACCCGGGGATTTAATCTCTAAAGGCCAGTTCATAAAAACTGAACCGGTAAAGGGCGGGTTAAAGGAAAAGGTCAGGCTGGTTGCGGCTGAAGGTTTTACATACCCCTTGAAAAAGGGTGAGGAAAAACTGATTGAGTATGAAATAAAGGTGAAAAATGAATTTGCCCTGAAGGCCCCTGTCAGAAAGAATGACATAATTGGTGAACTGGTGATAAGCTTTGCCGGGGAAGAAATTAAAAAAATGGATTTACTGGCGGGGGAATCAGTTGGAAAAAAGAGTATAGCTACTTCTTTACAAAACTGGTTGGAAAAATGGCTCCAGCATCTTTTTTAAACGGGGAGTGGTTTTTTGATTAACCGTTTGTGGTTTGCTTTAATGATATTGGGAATATGTGTGGCGGGCATTAACGGTAAGATAGACCTTGTTCCGGAAATAATCTTTTCTGCTGCGGAACAGGCAGTAAGCATTGCTATAGGTTTAATAAGCATAATGACATTTTGGCTGGGAATAATGAAGATTATAGAAGAATCAGGCTTGATAAATATTTTGATAAATATTCTAAAACCTGTTGCCAGCTTTTTGTTTCCCGGAATACCAAGAAATCACCCGGCCATGAGTGCTATTCTAATGAATATGAGTGCAAATATTCTGGGCATGGGTAATGCCGCCACGCCATTTGGCTTAAAGGCCATGGAAAAAATGCAGGAGTTAAATAGCGAAAAAGATGCAGCCTCAAATGATATGTGCACATTTCTGGCAATAAACACCTCCAGCATAACACTGGTTCCAGCTACAGTCATCGCCCTTCGTTCGGCCACAGGCTCAGCCAATCCTACGGAAATCATAGGGCCAACCATTGTTGCCACCTTTGTTTCTACGGTGGTAGCTATATCCCTTGATCGCTTTTTTCGCCTCTATAAAAGCTGGAAAGGTGGAGTCTCCCGATGATGAGTCAATTAATAAATATAGTATCTGTGTGGACAATTCCAGCGATTATTTTTATTACCCTGTTTTATGCCAATACAAAGGGGATAAAAGTATTTGATGTGTTTGTAGATGGAGCCAAGGAGGGTTTTGACACGGCCATTAAACTGATACCCTTTTTAGTGGCCATGCTGGTAGGTATTAGCCTGTTTAGAAAATCTGGAGCCATGGATATTTTTATCAGTATTCTGGCCCCTGTTTTTGATTATTTCGGTGTTCCTACAGACGTTTTGCCTATAGCCATTATGAGACCTATTTCCGGGAGCAGTGTTCTGGCCATAACCACAGAAATATTAAACAATGAGGGTCCCGACTCACTCATGGGCAGAATCGCTTCTACCATGATAGGGAGCACAGAGACTACCTTTTATGTGCTAACTCTTTATTTCGGCAGCGTGGGAATAAATAAAATCAGGCATGCTTTGACCGTAGGCCTGCTGGCGGACCTGGCAGGCATAATAACAGCTATTTATGTATGTATGAAGATATTTGGTTGATGCAGCAACACAAATTGTTTTTATCACACAGGAGGTATTCCCCTTGGTTAATATTGTTATTGCGGGAGCCGGATGGGCTGGCTGTGCTTCTGCCGTTGCCGGAATAAAAGCCGGGGCAAAAGTTACCCTGATAGAAAAAGCAGATATGATTTTGGGAACAGGCCTGGTAGGGGGTATCATGCGAAATAATGGGCGCTTTACTGCAGCAGAAGAACTGATCTGCGCCGGTGGTGGAGAGCTTATTAATTTAACAGACAAACTATCCCTGCACCAAAATGTTAACTTTCCCCATCACAATCATGCTTCTTTGTATGATGTTACCAGGATTGAGCCAGCCGTGAGATCCCTTTTAAAAAAAATGGGCGTAGATTTATTATTAAAAAAAAGGATTGTAGATTCTGTTGTTGTAAATAATAGAATAACAAAAGTTATCCTGGAAGGGAAAGAAGAGATTGCCGGAGATGTTTTCATAGATGCTACCGGAAGCGCCGGGCCCATGGCCAAGTGTAGAAAATATGGCCAGGGATGTTCCATGTGTATACTCAGGTGCCCTTCCTTTGGTTCCAGGGTAAGCCTGGCGGAATCAGCCGGCATCAAAGAGGAAGAAGGGCAAAATTTTGAGGAAACCGCAGGTTCTATAAGCGGTTCCTGTAAAATGTTAAAAAATTCTATAGACAAAAACATTATTCTGGAGCTGGAGAGGAAGGGAATATACACTATTCCTATAAATAAAAAGATATTGTCCCAGGAGATTATGAAAGTCAAAGCCTGTCAGCAGTATGTTGGCAGTTACTTTAAAAACAACCTGGTATTACTGGATACCGGGCTTGTTAAATTAATGGTCCCATACTTTCCAGTTGAAGTGATTAGAAGAATCCCCGGGCTTGAGAAGGCAATTTTCAATGACCCTTATGCTGGAGGGCTGGGAAACTCTATTAGATTATTGAGCATAGCTCCCCGGGATAACACCATGAAGGTAGAGGGTTTGGATAATCTGTTTTGTGCTGGAGAAAAATCTGGCTTACTGGTGGGACATACAGAAGCTATGGTTACAGGAACCCTTGCAGGGCATAATGCAGTCCGCAGCGGGAAGGGAAGGAAACTACTGGAACTCCCTCTTTCTACAGCAGGTGGCATGTTAATATCTTATGCCCGGGAAAAAATAAAGACACCAGGGGGTAAAAAACTCAGGTTTACCTTTTCCGGATCAGTTTTTTTCAAAGACATGATAGACAAGAAGATGTATCTAACAGACAGGAAAGAGATAGCCAAAAAGATTGACGATGCCGGGCTTACAGGAATTTTTCAGCGTAAAATAACCTGATAAAATAATCTGCTAAAAGTAACCTGATGAAAGTAACCTGATGAAAGTAACCTGAGCAAAGGAATTTAAATATTAGTGGCTGGCAAGTTCTGTTTTAATGATAGATATTTCGCTATAGCGTTATAATAAAAAGGGGAAAGAATATTAATGAGATTGCAAAAATTTCTTGCAAAGGCGGGAGTAGCCTCCAGAAGAGCCAGTGAAAAAATAATTCAAGAAGGGCGGGTAACAGTAAACGGGAAAAAAGTCACTGTTTTGGGCACTAAAATTAATCCCGATACAGACCGGGTTTATGTGGACCGGGAACCTGTTTTCCTTCAAGAAAAAAAAATCTACATTTTGATGTACAAGCCTACCGGTTATATTACCTCTTTAAGGGATCCCCATAACCCTTCTACTGTGATGGAATTGCTGCCGGGATTAGAGGAAAGGGTGTACCCTGCAGGCAGGCTGGATAAGAATACAGAAGGGCTTCTCCTATTAACCAACGACGGTGAACTGGCTTATCGCCTTACCCACCCCAGTTTTGAAGTTAAAAAAAAATATCTGGTGGAAACCCGGGACATACCTGCTCTGGAAGGACTTAAGGAACTGGAAAGGGGTATCCACCTGGAAGAGGGTAAAACCTCACCGGCCAGGATAAGGCTTATAAAGACCTGCCCCGGCGAAAACCGGGCCCGGCTGGAGGTGGAAATCCACCAGGGGTGGAAAAGACAGATTAGAAGGATGTTTGACCACATCGGGTGCCCGGTAAGCAGGCTGAAAAGAACTCATTTTTCTTTTTTGACTTTAAAAGGACTGAAAAGAGGAGAATATCGTTTTTTAACAGAGCAAGAAGTAAAAGAATTATCAAGAAGGCTAAAATAATTGAAATAATTGAAATGATTGAAATGATTGTGGCTAAAATGATTTTATTTTCAGGGTGACAGCTTTAGAGTAAACTATTCCATTAAAGAAGAGATTACAGCGGCACATTCACTCAACTGGTTGTCCAGAAATGTATTAACTGTTATAATAACAAATGAATAATTACCAATCAGTTGCGTAAAAACAGGTTTAAAGGGGAATAATCGGGTATAAGGCCCGAGATTTTCTTTTCACCAGCTTTATAAGGGGGTTGAATAAACAAATGAAAAATAGTTTTAAAGTGAACTTGAGCCTGCTATTAATGGCATTACTTATTTTGACTACTTTCACCGGCTGCCTGACTGCTAATGGCCCTGATGAAACATCTGGTGAAGCGCCTGGTGAGACATCCCTGGAATATGAAGGTGATGAGGCTGGCCTGGATTATCCCATGACCATTATAGATGATGCCGGGAGGACAGTAGTAATTGAAGAAGAGCCGGAAACAATTGTTTCCATAATGGCCAGTAACACGGAAATTTTATTTGCCTTAGGCCTGGGGCACAAGGTGATAGGCGTAACAGAACATTGCTATTATCCCGAAGAAGCCAGGGAAAAAGAAAAAATAGGTGATTTTACTACAAATATTGAAAAAGTAGTGTCCTTAGATCCTGACCTTGTCCTGTGTTCCCGGGGGCAGGTGGAACAAGCAAAGGACCTTACACAATTCGGTTATACCTGTTTGCTTTTAGACCCAAAAACTCTAGAAGAAACCATGGATTCCATTAAAATGGTGGGGAGAGCCACCAATACCTGTGAAAAATCTCTGGAAATAACACAGGAAATGTCCCGGGAGCTTGAGGAGATTAAGGCTTTTACTCAAGACCTTAAGGAGGAGGACAGGCCTACGGTATTTATACTTATAGACACAGAGCAGCTTTACAGTACCGGGAAGAACACTTTTTTAAATCATATGATTGAAACAGCTGGAGGTACTAATATAGCAGGAGATATTGAAAGTGATTGGCCTGTTTTGAGCGAGGAGATGATTTTTGAAGAGGACCCTGATTATATTTTCTGTACTTTTCCCATAAAGGAGGAAGTTATGGCCAGGGAAAACTGGCAGGATTTGAAGGCTGTTAAAAACAACCAGGTCTATAATGTAGATAACGACATGGTATCTCGGCCTGGCCCCAGGGTTATCAGCGGCCTGAGACAGTTGTTTGATATTTTGCATCCCCAGTAAACAACTGTATGACTTAGCACTGGTAATCTACAGCAAAAATAATATCGTTAAAAAGAATTCCCCAGGCCCCACTATTTGTTTTAAATTTTAATTTATATTAAGCAGAAAGGGCGCGTAGAATTGAGTCAAAGAGCCTTTATAATAATCTTTTTATTATTTTTTGCCTTGTTTTCCATGGTAGTGACCACAACTATTGGAGTTGCTGATATTTCTTCCTTTGATGTGCTGAAGATTATTACAAGTAAAGTCCCCGGTTTGACTAATTTTATTCATCAGGACTGGCCCTCCACCTGGAATACCATCATACTTCAGATGCGACTGCCCAGAGTAGTTCTGGGGTTTATCGCAGGAGCCTCCCTTTCTATTGCTGGGGCTGCCTTTCAGGGACTGCTCCGCAACCCCCTGGCGGATCCCTATACCATTGGTGTATCCAGCGGAGCCGCCCTGGGAGCTACTATAGCCATGTTCCTGCAGACAAGCTTAAACATAACTTTCCAGGTGGGCATACCTTTATTTTCCTTTTTGGGAGCCATAATAGCCCTGGGTTTCGTCTATAATTTGTCCCGGGTGGGAAATACTGTTCCTGTGGTTACGCTCCTGCTGGCAGGTGTTGTAATCAGCTCCTTTCTTTCTGCGGTAATTTCCCTTTTAATGCTTTTAGCCGGGGAACATATCAGGGGCATTTATTTTTGGCTGGTAGGCGGTTTGAGTCTCAGGAACTGGAGCCATATTTTCATGATACTACCTTATGTTATAGCCGGGTCTGCTGCTATTATGTTCTGGTCCCGGGACCTTAACGTTATTCTTCTGGGAGAGGAAGAAGCAGCAAATCTGGGCATAGAGGTGGAGAAGGTAAAAAAAATAATACTGGTGGCAGCATCCCTTATAACCGGAGCTGTAGTTTCTGTCAGCGGCATGATTGGCTTTGTTGGTTTAGTAATTCCCCATATGGTTAGAATGATTGCAGGTCCAGACCACCGCATTTTAATCCCTGCTTCAGCTTTATTCGGAGGAATATATCTAATCTGGATAGATTCCCTGGCCAGAACAGTAATGGCTCCGGTGGAAGTTCCTGTAGGGATTATTACAGCCTTTTTTGGGGCTCCCTTTTTTATTTATTTGCTTAGAAGCAAGCGGAAAGATTTCCGCTTTTAAGATGGAGGAATCATAAATGTGTGTTAACATAAAAGTTCACGATTTATTCTTCACATACCAGTCCCTTCCTGTATTGTCCGGGGTTAACTTTGAGGTTAATAAAAGTGATGTACTGGGGATTATTGGGCCTAACGGGTCCGGGAAGTCTACTCTGCTAAAGAATATAAATGCTATATTAAAGCCTTTAAAAGGCTCTGTCATGCTGGAGGGAGATAACATGCTTAAAATGTCCCGGCAGAAAATATCCCGGTCTATGGCTGTTGTCCCCCAGGATACTTCTATAGGGTTCAATTTCACAGTATACGAAGCTGTGATGATGGGCCGGGTTCCCCATTTAGGCAGGTTTCAAAAAGAAGGGGAAGGTGACCGGACTGTAGTCAAAGAAGCCATGGAATTAACTAACTGCTGGTCATTTAGAGACAGGTCCGTTATGGAGTTGAGCGGTGGAGAACGGCAGAGGGTTGTCCTGGCCAGGGCTCTGGCCCAGGAGCCGGAAATAATTCTTTTAGACGAACCTACAGCATTCCTGGATATTTCTTACCAGACAGAAATATTTGACCTGATTAAAAAGCTTAACCTGGAAAAAAATTTGACGGTAATTGCTGTGCTCCACGATTTAAATTTAGCAGCACAGTACTGTGACCACCTTATTCTCTTAAATAAAGGTAAAATTTATAAAATGGGATCACCTGAAGAAGTTATAACAGTTGACAATATACAGGAGGTATATGGCACAAAGGTAATTATAAGCAAGCATCCTGTATCCAAAACTCCTTATGTTTCCCTCCTGCCCGGGGCACAGAAAAAAAATGGTGAAGCTGTATCTAAAAAAATTCATATTATAGGTGGGGGAGGCAGTGCCAGTTTAATTATGGAGGACCTCTTTTCCCAGGGGTTCCAGCTGACGGTGGGTGTTTTAAACGTGGGGGATAAAGACTGGGAAACTGCCAGAAGCCTGGGAATAGACTGTATCCAGGAACTCCCTTTTTCTTTTTTAAGCGGGGAGAAGCACCAGGAAAACATGGATAGGATTAAATCATCAGATGCCGTCATACTTACCAATACACCCTTTGGAAGGGGAAACTTAAAAAACCTGGAAGCTTCCCTGTATGCCGCAGAAAATGGCATTTCCGTTTATATATACGAAGGTCTTGATATAAAACAGAGGGATTATACCGGGGGAGAAGCTGCAGGAATATTTAAAAGATTAAAAAATAAGGGAGCCAGGGAAATTGCCAATAAAAGCCAGATGCTGCAAGTATTAAAAGATTAAGGCAATTGATATTGATACTATTATATGACATTAGTAAATTAGTGATGCAGAGCTGCAGCGGCAGATACTATATCAAAACTGTTAGAAACAGCAGCGCACTAAAAATGTGAGAAGAGAGGGATTGGGTTGAGTAAAGGAATAATGCTACAGGGCACGGCTTCTAATGTGGGGAAAAGCGCGGTAGCTACAGCTCTGTGCCGTATTTTTAAGCAGGATGGCTTAAAAGTAACCCCCTTCAAGAGCTGGAATATGGCTCTAAATTCCTATGTGACTGAGGATGGTGGTGAAATAGGTCGGGCCCAGGGAGAGCAGGCCATGGCCTGTGGGGTAGAGGCCACGGTGGATATGAATCCCGTTCTGGTTAAGCCCAAAGGAGATGGGGAGGCCCAGGTAATCATCCAGGGGAAACCCTGGCAGGACAGAAAAATTGGTCAAAATGAAGAGGAGTACCGGGAAGTTTCTCTGCAGGCTATTTCCCGTTCCCTGGAGAATCTGAAGAAGAACTACCAGGTGCTGGTTATAGAGGGAGCCGGGAGTCCTGCTGAGATAAACTTGAGGCAGGGGGACCTGGCCAATATGAGAACAGCCCACCTGGCCGATGTTCCGGTAATTTTAGTCGCCGATATTGACCGGGGAGGTGCTCTGGCTGCGGTAGTAGGCACCATGATGCTTTTAACTCCTGAGGAAAGGGACCGGGTTGCTGGATTTATCTTTAACAAGTTTCGGGGTGACTTGAGCATTTTAGAACCGGGACTTGAGATAGTGGAGGAAAGAACAGGAAAACCGGTGTTAGGGGTTATTCCTTATGTCCGGGGCTTGAATCTGGCTGCGGAGGACGGAGTTGTCCTGGAGGAAATGGAGAAAAATTCTCGAAAGTCCGTGAAATCTCATGGAGATACAGATGAACAAATAAACATAATTGTTATTAATTTACCCCACATATCCAACTTTACAGACTTTGATGCCTTAAAAGAAGAGCCTGATGTTAACCTGGAATATATCAGGTCGCCGGAAGAAATAGGTTCACCAGATGCCATTATCATCCCCGGTTCTAAAAATAGCGTGGCCGATTTGCTTTACCTGAACGAAACAGGTTTTGCCCGGGCCGTATTCCAGGCAGCAGAAAGGGGTATCCCGGTGGTAGGGGTTTGTGGTGGCTTTCAGATGTTAGGCAAAGAGCTTTATGACCCCTTAAAAACTGAGTCCTCCCATGGTACCGTGCCGGGTTTGGGGCTTCTGGATACGGTAACTTCTTTTTACCCGGAAAAGCAAACCAGCCAGGTAGAGGCAAAGGTTGAAGGTCTGGCGGAACTTATGCCCTCTTTAAAGGGACAGTTTGTTTGGGGGTATGAAATACATATGGGACAAACCAGGCTGCTGGAGGGCACCAAGCCTGCACTACATATTCAAAAGCGTTCCGGTGATTATGTGTCTACTTTCGACGGGGCTGTAGGAAAAAAAGGCTTTATTTTTGGAACATACCTTCATGGCATTTTTGACAACCATAATTTCCGCAAGGGTTTTCTTAACCATCTCTATAACAGAAAAGGTTTAAGTTCCAGGCAAAATAATATGACCACCTATCATGACAGGATGAATCAGACTTATGACCGGTTGGCCCGGGTGGTAAGGGAAAGCCTGGACATGGAAGCTATTTATAAAATAATGGGGGGAGGGAATTAACAGAAATCATGACTGGAAAAGCGCTGATGATTCAAGGTACCGGGTCTGATGTGGGCAAGAGTGTCCTGACAGCAGCCCTGTGTCGTTTGTTTGTCCGGGAGGGATACCGGGTGGCACCCTTTAAGGCTCAGAATATGGCCCTGAATTCCTTTGTAACTATAGATGGAGGAGAAATCGGCAGAGCCCAGGCGGTTCAGGCAGCTGCTGCCCGGGCAGAGCCCTCCGTTCACATGAACCCTGTTTTATTAAAACCCCGGGAAGATATTTCTGCCCAGGTTATTGTTCACGGTTTTCCCGTGGGGAATCAGGATGCCGGGGAATATATAAAATATAAAAAAGCTTTAATCCCTAAGGTCAGGGAATCCCTGGAGTATTTAAAGAGCAATTATGACCTGGTAGTTATAGAGGGGGCGGGAAGTCCTGCAGAAATCAATTTGCGGGAACATGACCTGGTAAACATGGCTACGGCCATAGAAGCTCAGGCTCCGGTTCTGTTAACTGCAGATATAGACAGGGGAGGCGTATTTGCTTCGGTAGTAGGAACCCTGGCCCTCTTAGAAGACTATGAAAAGGACATGATAAAGGGAGTCATTATTAATAAATTTAGAGGAGAAGTGGAAAGGTTAAGGCCAGGCCTGGAACAGCTGGAGGGGCTTATTGAAAAACCGGTAATAGGAGTAGTCCCTTACTTCAGTGATTTCCGGGTTCCCGAGGAGGACACCTATCTGCCCCGGGAGAAATGGAAAAGGGCAGGGGCAGGGGAAGAGGGTATTGAAATTGTGATAATTAACCTGCCCCACATTTCCAATTTTACTGACTTTGATCCTCTGGAGGAAGTAGAGGGAGTTTCTTTGAGGTATGTGATAAACCCTGAAGAACTGGGTAATCCCGATGCCATAATTATTCCCGGGAGCAAAAATACCATAGAAGACCTGGCTAACCTCTGGGAACAGGGATGGGCCCGGGAGATTACCGCCTTTTCCCGGAGGGGGGGCATGGTAGTGGGAATATGCGGCGGCTACCAGATGCTGGGCCAGGAAATAGTGGATTCTAAAGGAGCGGAATCAAAGATAAATCGCATTAAAGGCCTGGGACTGCTAAACATCAGGACTGAATTTTTTTCCCAAAAAGTAACCTGCCAGGCCCGGGGTACAGTTATCAAAACTGGTGAGGAGGTTGCAGGCTATGAAATCCACATGGGGAAAACCTTCCTTCTTTCAGGGAGCCAGCCTTTACTGGAGATAAAGCAGTGGGGAAGGGAAGAGGTTAACCAGCTGGATGGAGCTGTAAGGGATGACGGCCTTGTTTTTGGAACATACCTTCACGGTCTCTTTGACCAGGTTCCCTTTCGGGTCAGGTTTATCAATAATCTTCGTCATAAAAAAGGCCTTTCCCTCCTTGAGGAAAAAGAACAGCTAAGCCAGTTTGAAATATGGGAAAGAAGTTATGAAAAGCTGGCTGACCTGGTAGGCCAGAGTATCCAGCTAGACTTTATTTACCATATTCTGGACCTTTAAGCCCCTTGCTCACTTAAAGCTTTGCCCTTCATTAAATTATGCTAGCTTTCAATTATGTTCTTTATGTTCTTAATCTTGTGGCATTAGCCAGCCATATTGACCAGGAAGTTCCCGCTTCCAAGTGAAGGGAAAGCAGGAGTGGTTCACGGCAGGTACGTCTTGTTTTTGAATAAGTAATGTGATAGACTTTAAAAAGTAATTTAATAATTCATAGAAGAGCATAATTCATACAAAAGCTAGAGGTGTTTTGTCAAAAAGGGAATCAGGTGGAAATCCTGAGCGGTCGCGCCACTGTAAACCGGAGTGGGCTAAAAAAAACCACTGAAGCTAAA
>CAYYWR010000020.1:0-12417 GCA_964474145.1 uncultured Syntrophomonadaceae bacterium | reverse complement strand
GCCTGCTATTAACTTCGTGTTGCATATTGACCTGTACGATAACAGGCTCTTTTTCCGACAAAGATAATTCTTTTATTATACAACAGTATTGGAGCGCCTCTATAATAAAGGTATAATGTCCCGGGGGCAAATTAGACAATACATAATAACCGTCCTTTTTGTTTAATAAGGACAGTCTCTGTCCTGATACAGAAATACTGGCTGTAACCACCGGTTTGCCGGTAAAGCTATCCACCAGGTAAAATACCGCCGAAACCATTTGTCGAAAGCCCCCTACTCTAATCATTATCTTTTCCCTCCATATCAACCCGGAACTCTGTAACCGGGCGGGTATCTCGAGTAATATCTGATTCCAGATAAATTGGACCTACTGAATAATATACTGAAAGCTGGTAAGGTTGATTGTAAAGGGACCAGATCACTACCTTTTCTTCCATGGTTAGATTAACTCTGGCAATAATTAGCTCTGTATCAGTGCCCTTTAAGTTGCCCTGCAGATGATCACCTTTTAACATGCTGTGGTCATTCAGCACTTGAATGACCCTTCCAATTATCCTCTGCTCATCTAAAACCCTGTTGACTAGCTCTGCTTTAGAGTAAACGGTAAACATATAATAAAGCATTAAAGGCGTGGGAGGATTTTTCTGTATTCCCGGTCTCAAGTTAATATTAATCTGTGCTCCCAGGTCTCTTTTTTCCTCCAGATCATAAACATCAAAGCCCAGAACATAGTTCCCCGGCTCAACAGGTGAGCACATACCAATCAGCTCTTCCTCATTAATTGGCTCAGGGGTTAGATTTTTCCGCAGTAATTCCTGCAGTGTGCGGCTCACATCCGCTATTACTTCATAGCCAGCCATGGTATCACCTGATTTCTGTTGATTTTAAAAAGATAAATTATCCCATCTCCATCTTGCTATATTCCCTTTCAGATTGTATGCCTCCAGCACAATCTTCATTAGATTACAAAATCTATTTTTTAAAGTCACACTTATTATTTGGGAATTCCATTCGTAATATCTTTATCTTCTAAGCTTCCCATTTCAAAGTACAGTACCTCTCCCAGGAATTCCAGGGAATAAAATCTTATAAATACTTCATCCCTCAAAGAAAACTTTACACTATAAAGTTCCTTTATATTGTCAACCACCCCTGCCATGGGCAGGATGATTTTTTTCTCCTCATCCACCCGGTGATAAAAGTCAGAATAGTTTTCATCGAAAACCTCAGTTAACTCCTTTATGGGCATACCTGTGTGACCGCCCATAATAACCTGATCTCCCAAAAAGATGATTTTCTTTAACATCAAATTCTCATCATCTTCCCCTTTTTGCTCCCACTCCCCTTCCTGGTCATTGTTCTCATCTATATCATTATTTCCTTTATTCCCTTTAATTTCATTGCTCTCATTGCTCTCATCATTATCTTCACTGATTTCATTATCTTCATTATTCTCACTGGCTTCACCAGTATCACCAGTGTCATTACATTCATTAGTTTTATCTTCCCAGTTATTCACATCTTCTTCATCCTGATATTTAAAGGTAAACAAAACCTGTAACTCATTATAGGCAATAATTAAGGTGTCTCCAAAACTTATAGCTTTATCTTCTTCGCCAAACTCTTCCCTTACTTTTTCTATGGTTCGGTCAATATATCTGAAATAATCAATTTCTCCCTGATAGAAGTAACCGTCATAAATATTTTGACCTTTCCAGTTATAGAGGGAGCCCTGGCCAGAGTAACGGCCTTCCTTAAAATTGCCATCATACTTTAAGCGACCCAGCTCCAGGTCATACAGGGACCCCAAACCGTGATAGTCTCCCCTTCTAAACTGGCCCTCATAAGCAGTCCTGCCGGTATCTTCATCATATTTTATCCCGGCACCATCATATAAACCGTCCAAAAAAAAGCCATGGTACATTAGCTGCCCGTCCCGGTTGTATAGTTTCCCTTCACCTTCTTTTTCCCCCAGGGCAAAATTACCGCTATACCTCAGGACACCGTTATCATGATATTTAGTACCCCCACCATGAAACATATTATCCTGGAATTCGCCTTCATAGAGCAGGCGTTTATTTTCAAATAGCCTTCCCTCTCCATGGTAATCCCCCGTTTGAAATTGGCCTTCATAGAGCAGCTTATTTCCATCATACAAGTTCCCTTTGCCGTGGAATTCTCCGCTATGGAATTCCCCTTCATATATCAGGCGAGGATTCCCGTACAGCTTTCCCCTTCCATGATACAGGTTGTCCTTAAATTCCCCGCTGTAAATTAAGCGGCCATCCCGGGCATACCTGTCTCCAGTACCGTGGTAATTTTCCTTTAAAAAATCCCCTTGATATATCAAAAAGCCATCTTTATCGTAAAGGATTCCTTTCCCGGTAATTCTGCCCTCCTGCAGCTCTCCTTCATATATTAAATTCATGTCTTCTGTAACCACCCTGGCACTCCCTGAGTAAGAGTGAAACCTGGCGGTATTAATTACTATCTCTGGAATCCAGAGGTTGCCTTCCGCCCAGGGTAGAATAAACCAGTTTAAAATAAACAGCAAAGCAAAAACAACTAGCGTCACAACTACTATTGCCAATTTTGCAATATAGGTAGTGCCTATTTTAATATAGTCCTGGACAGATCCTGGCCTTGATAAAAAGCTTCTGATTTTGGAAAATGCTGCCCTGAAAAATTTGGATACTATTTTTTTTACGTTGGTCAAGCGCTTGAATGTTTTCTGTAACGGTTTTATTACTTTTTTTAATTGGGCACCTATCTTCTTCACAAAGAGGTCTTTCATACCATCACCTCAGCCTTTAAAAGTATTCTAAAATGCCCTGCCACTGCGTCAATTCCTCTCTGCCATATTTCTCACAGAGGAATAAATAATTCTTTGCAAGTGTATCCTTCTGATCAATTCTGATCACCTCAATAAACTTTTTCCTGGCTTCCGGAAGGTTTCCATCCTGATAGTAAGCAATTCCCTCTTCCAATAATTTTTTTGTGTTAATTTTAACTTTTTTTGAATCCGGGTCATAACTGTCCAGGAATTCATATATTTCTGTCACCTTTTGGCTGTCACCATCCATGACTTTGCCTGCATACCGGTAGTTATACTTTTTCAAATGTGCCAGACTATCCAGTGTCGCCCGGGTAATTAAAAGTTTAATTCCCAGCTTTTCACTGATTCTTTCTAACGCATAAGTACTGTGCATTTCCTGGGAAATTACAGTTGTCGCCAGGCGGTTTTCATGACCCACAATCCCCAGTAATAACTGACCACTGCTTATAGTGACCCCCAGGTCCACATTCTGCTCTCTGCTAAGATTGAACTGTTCTATTTCCTCTATTAAATATAGTGAAGATATAAGCGCCCTTTCTGGGTTTTCCTTAAACAAAGAAATAGCTCCCGCTCCTTCAAATTTTTGCACAACGCCCTGATTTTCGCTTACTTTCCTTGCAATAATTTCTAATATATTATTTGCAAAATTATAACTTTCTTTAATGCCCATCTCCTTAGAATGCTTATCTATGTTTCTGATATTGGCATACATAACAGTCATTTGCCCCACAACATGATCGCCTGACTGCACATCCAGCACTGTTTTTTTACCCAAGAGGTAAATAAATTTTTCCGGTACAAATTTTATATACGCTTTATTTAGCTGGGTAACTTCGTTAATGTATTCTTGAATCTGGCTGGACATTTTGTTAAAAGCCAAACCAATGTCTTTAAATTCATCCCTGGTCTTTATGTTAACCCTGGTATCCCAGTGACCACTAGCCACTTCAGCTACACCTTTTTTCAATACATCCAAAGAGCGCAAGGAATATTTTAACATAAACATATAAACAACAGCTACGATCAGGGCAATACTAATTAATACTATTAAAATATTTCTCTCAATAACTTCTATCTGTGAACGAATAATCTCTGCGTGCCAGCCTTGCTCAATAATACCAATGATTTCCCCCCGGGAATCTCTCAAAGGAGCAAGGGCAAACATCCATTCTCCGAACTCATCAATTGTCTCTCCCATTTGTTTTTCGCCGGTTCTCAACACTTCATAATAATAGTGCAGCGTTTCCTGGTCATAGAGATATTCTACAGGTGTATAGCTCTGTATGTTATTGGCCACCCCAACAAAAATACGACTATCTTCAACAAAATAACTGACGTAATAAATCGCGCTCCTGTCTATAGTTAGGTCCTGCTGTATATCTACAAACTCTTTTCCAAAATCATCTCCAGGATGATTTATGCTAACAAACTTTTCTACGTCCAGCAGGTCTGCAGTTACTTCTGCCAGGGAAGATACTTTTTGATAAGCTATATCTAATGTGTATCCGCCAATCATACTGCTAAAGGATAAAGCCACAATAATCATGATAATTATGTATATCGGCAAAAATATTAAAATCTGTTTTACCTGCAGCCCTATTCTACCTGACAACATGCGTGACAACATGTGTATTAATAAGGCCAGCACTACCATTCCTGCTATAATAATAACTATCCACAAGCTATATTCATTTATTGCCTGGGAGAAGGTTATATTAGCCCTGCTCACTGCAGAACCAGAACCATCTATTATCGAAGCCATAAAGCCTTCACCTTCATCCAGTATCATGGAATGACCAGCCAGTTGATTATCATTAAGTACCCTTATATTTCTTAAGTCTTCTAACATAATATTTTTTTCTTCGTCCACCAGGTGAGAAAAGTCATATAATTTACTGGACCTGCCTTCCTGGTAAGAATGCTTAACTATATTTTTATTATATACATCCACATAGTACAGGTTGCCCTGGCTGTCCCCGGAAAGAGTGTAAGGAATCACCATATCAAAGGAATTATAGGTAGTATCAATTTTTTCTAAAGAGACACTTTTATCAACAAGATAGATTTCAGCCTGCCTGTCTAAAAAATAAATGTCACCCCAGTCCGTATATATAATATCCCTCATTAATGTATTGTCAAATTCCAGAGTGATTATTTCAACTGCTTCTAAACTATTGGCCTGTTCAATATCTACTTCCAGCAGAGTGATTTCCTGATCACTCTTCCTTTCAAAGGCATAAAGCTTATCCCTTATTATTTGGACATTTATCAATCTACCGGAAAAAGCAGCAAAGGGATCACCCAGATCCATAGGCTCATCCTGCAAAACTTCTAATTTAGTTTTTTTATAATTTCCTCTACTATCATATTTTTGCATAATCTCTTTTTTTATAATCCTGCTGTTTCGGGGAGTTACGGTAGCAGATGTATATATGGACCCATCTCCATCCACCAGTATTTTTTTGTAATACATCTGCCTGTCATCGTCTCTAAAGGGTAATTTATTTTTGAAAAATAACTCTCCTGTCCTGGAAACCTTGTACATGTATGTATTTCCTTCATCATAGTCAAGGTAATAATAGTTTCCCTCCTTATCCACATCAAAGTCTATTATATGATTTACTATATTGTGGTTCTGCAATATAAAACCTTCATCCCTGGAAAAAGCAATTGTAATATCTCCTATAAATAAAACCAAAAGAAGAGGAAGTAGTAAAGCAAGAAAAAAAATAAATATTTTAGTTTTCCTGGTCAAATTAATAACCCCATAACTGGATAATATGTTATACTGTAAGCAAGATTTACATGATGCCGGGAGGAATAATTATGATCATAAAAACAGCCAGCAGAACATTTTCGGTATTTCAAATTTTAAGTTCCTATCAAGACATTACAGTATATCTAGCCAAGGATAAGGCAGATATTACCATTAATTCAGATAATTATTTGATTAATGAAATTTGCTGTAAAAACCTTATTCAATCTTGCCTTGAAGGATTACTAACCTTACATAAAGAAAAAAACTTTTCAGAATTTGTAGACATGTTTATTCTGGATTCCAATCTTTACCTGGTTTTCAAATATACAAAACCTCAGCTGATCATGAATTACCTGGACAAGCACAAGCTAAATTTTAAGGAGAGGATAAAAATAGCGAAAAGTTATCTTTTCCAGCTGTCCTCTTATGCTCCCTTCTCCCCTGCAATAGTCCAATCTTTGACAGATCCGGATAATATCAATATAGATTCCCACGGGACAATTTATTTCAATTTTTCCCTGAAGCAACATTATCTTTTTGAGCCTGAAGACAAATCATTACTACTTAACAGGATAGCCTCTTTTTTAAAAATACTTTTTGCCAAAGAGCTTGCCGGGAAAAAGGGAAGGCAAGCACTGATTATCATAGACAAATGTGAAAAGTCTCTTTATAAGTCCATACCTGAAATAGAAAGGGACGTACAAAACATTGATACTTCTTCTTTCTGGGATAAAACTAAAGAGTACATAAATAGTAAGAAAAACACGTTAAAACTTATATTAAATCTAGGATTATCTGTATTAACAGTTATAATAATAATATTTTTCTACACAAACTTTATCGCCCCTGGTCCTGATAAAGCCCCCCAGCAAGCACCACCTATTACCCGGATTAGCGAAGTAGAGATACAAAGTGGTCAACTGGAAGAAAAAGACGAGCCCATTGATAACAACAACAGTTGAACAAACTCCATAAGACAAATAAAGTAAATATTACTACAATAAAGCAGCGATTACTGCACCATGACACTAACCTTTTACCACTACATAAGCAGAAGCTTTTTTCTCAGGTAATTCTACACTCTCGGCAACTATTTCAAATACACCCTCACTATTAGGGGCTTCATATACGCCGTTGTGATCAATCTTACCTCCTTTGTCCTCTTTTACGTACCACCTGCACTCTTTTTTATTTGTCCCTTCTACCTGAGCTGTAAAATATGCCTTTTCCCTGGGGGCAAGATTAACTGTATCTGGAGTAATGGTAACTGTAACTTTACTCATCTCTAATAAGCCAGCATCCTTTTCCTCTTCTCCCGGGTGGCTGTAAGCCCACCATCTTATCTTTATACTGGCAGCTTCTACATTTCTTAGCAAGTGAATACCCATGCGAAAAGTCCCCTTATCGGGATAAGACAGGGCCCCCAAATGATACAGGGGCAAACCGGGCTCGTGAAGGGTATCTTCAAAAACACTCCTGTCCCCATATATCAGAACATTTTGAGCATAACCCTGGTCATTATCAATATCCTCTACAGCCAAAAACAGGGCTACATTACCCGTCCCCAGGCCATGGGCAATTTCGTTTGTAAAAAATCTTTTGTTTTTGCTATCCTCAAACCCCAGATCTATTTCTTCCACACCAGTAGACCAGGATTTATAATGGTCATCTCTATTCATGAAATAATCTGCCATGACACTTCTAATCTCTTCTTGAATATTGTCAGAATATTCTATTTCCCTGCCAGCAGCCTCATCACTGCCCCCTGCATGAAGCATAACCTGAAGCAATTCATTGTTCACAACATATTGTTGATAGGGCATTTTCTCCAGGGAATCTATTATGTATAATTTATCAGTAGTAACCAGGTTGAGTTTGGCAAGATATATTCTGCCCCCATGACTGGCAGATACCATTTCACTAAAATCCTCTTTATAGTAGTCAGCTAGTATTTTTTCATGAACAGGCTCCTCTATCACCTGCACCTGAAAATCAAAACTTTGCTCCAGTTTATATTCTTCTTCCCCAAGTTTTACAGTAAATTTTTCTTTTGCAACCCTCAATATATCTGTGGTATTTTTCACTTCATGGGCCTGCATTAAATAGTTCTTACGCACTTTTAACTCCGGCTTGTTTACTTTTTCTTGAAAGTGAACGGCAATATTTCTCTTCCCCTGTTTATCAGTAAGATGATTGCTACTTATTTCATACTTTATATCTAATGGTTCTGCAGAACCTCTCTTAGTAATTTCTACTATAATATCCAGACTTTCCTCCTGACTGACAAATTTAGGTACAATCTGCTCTATAAGCAGTTTGTCATTTTGAAAGAGCACCTTCCTATCTTTGTATATCTTAAATAAAGATAGGGCTTCGGGTGGCAGGGGTTCATCTGTCAAAAAAAGCCGGTAAGACTCGCTAATTCGGTTAAACTGATTATCATCTGTTATTTCCGTAGAAGGAGAGGCCACTGAATGGACCGGCTCTGTAAGCTGCTCATCATATTCGATGCAAAGGTATACATTTGCCGAATCTTTAACCTGATCAAATCCATCCAACAGGCGCAGTTCCTTTATAACTGGCTCCTGCACAACAATTTCCCGGCCGTGGTAATCCAGGGCCATTCCCATTTCCACAGATATGTTGTTGTAGTCTACCAGGACAACATCCAGACCGGCAACTACACCGGATCCATGTATAAACCTGTTTTGAATCCTTCTTTTGTTGTTAAAATATCTCTGTTCTAATTCAAAGTCCCGGACTGTTAAAAGCTTGCTGTAAAAATAGTGATTCCGCTCAAAGGGATAATAATTCTTGTTTTTCATCTAACCATCCTCCATTCCTTCAAGTGAAGTATCATAGGGTATCGTTGCCCTGTTATCTAAAACCAGGCTGCCGCTGCCAGCCAATACTGAGTTTACGCCCAAATATACGTAATTATCCAGCAAAAGATAAGGACGTAAAACTACCAGGTTCAGCAATGTGTGAGCCGGCTTGAAACTGTTAATTACTTGTTTCAACTCTATATAGTGCTGTGAAAAAGGCAACAGGTGCTCCTTTACTAACACTGTAAAAGTATATTTATTATCTCCATAAAGCCTTTTGTAGAGGCTGGACCTGTATTCCTCTACCGCAAAGCTCTCCACAATAAAAGGTTTTTCCCCGGTGTACATTTCCACAATCTTCTCTATCGAAAATCTGGTTCCTTTTAACTGATACAACTGACTAGCATTCCGCAGCAGCACTCTTAACTTTTCTTCCGGCCAGATATGATAGTTATCAATTTTAAGCCAGGAGGACAACCAGTAGAGAAACTCAAGATTAACCTGTTCTAAATCCAGGTAACGGCTCACATCTTCAATTGATTCATCCAGGTCATCCATTAGCGCCTGAAAAATTCCCAAAAATCTGTTTAAAACATCATAAGATTTTTCATCCCGTTGATAGATCTCCGGCAGGTAATCAGTAATAGGTTTTAAAGGAAATTCTATTTTAATATCCTTTATTTCCGGTTTCTCCCCATCATAAGAAATCAGCTCAATCTTAAACCATATAAACCTGCCCCTGGCTTTGTGCAAGGGAAAATCAGCGCCATTAACAATTATTTCCTGCCAGCGGTTTGCCAGGAGAGCTTCCTTCTCCCGGGAATCAACCAGGGAAGTGAATATTATTTCATCCAGATTATGCTCCATTCCCTTATATTCCAGTGTATTATGGTTGCTGGCAAAATAAGCTACATTTAAACTGGCGTCTGCAGGAATTGAACATTCTATTTTACATCTATGCCATACAGTATCTACTTCCATGCTGTCAAGTGCATGACTTATAAAGGCACTTTTATTAATATTTTCAACTAAACTGTAATGAGCCAGCCTGTAAAAATTTTTTTCCAATGTGACAACGAAAGAGTTCTGCCCCGTCATTTTACCACCTCTAAACCTTATATCATTACTAAAATATTACTAAAAATGTTCACTGTTCAGCAAAGTCAAATCGCAGCTCTTTAAATAAAACTTGCTGTCTGCAGGTATAGTAATATCACCCTTGTTGTTTTTGGATACCCGATAACCAAAAGGCTCCATAGCCAGATAACGGATATAGGAAACACATTCCAGCAAATCCACCACACCATATATATCCCCATGGCTAAGATGTCCCTGCCACTGCTGTTTTTGTTGGCTGCTATCTATATAATTGTAAATAGCCCCTTCTATTATTTTTCTGGCATTATTAAAATCTGACTTGATGACAATATCTCCATATATTTCTATTCCTGCATAGGCAGGTTCAATAATGTATATCCTGGTTGTAATAAGGCGCAATTTTTCCAGGTATTCTTTAATATTTTTCTTGTATCCCTCTGACAGCTTTCCCAGTCCAGCTGTATTATAGGGCTCTATGACCAGTGTAACACAGTTATCCTCCTTGTTATCTGGATACCCCTCCAACCCCGGCTTGTAGAGAGGTAATACCTTAACATGATTAATCATCAATCCCGGCACACTATAGGCCAGTCGGCTAAAATCATCAGCGCTAACAGCCCGTTTGCCTGTTTTTAATTCCCCAAGCATCCTGCCCTCGGCCCGGGACAGATCTTCTGCCTCCTGTCCTCCTGTAGCCGAAATTGACTGGTGTATATCCAGATCACCAAAATTGCTACCCTGCTCTAAAAAGCTGTTAATATTGCCTCTTTGGATGTTGCCATTTGTAGCCTTTGTTATTACGCAGTCTGTAATTACCAGATTATCCTTCCCCTCAGGAGGGACGGCCCCTCTCCGATTGTCTCCAAAAAAAACGCGGCCGGTAGGAGCATCTAGTTCAAAACATTTTTCCTCCCCATCAACAGAGCTTCTTGTTCCCACCTGTTTCCAGTCAGACCAAACAGGCCCCCTCCCTGGAAGGTTTTTTCCAACCATAATCTTAAAATCTGTGTGTATAATATTTTGCAACTCCAGCTCAAAGCTCTGGTTAATAAACCCTGTACTGCTGCCTATAACAGCATGTCCCACAAAATTTTTCTCCCTTGCCACAAACTTCAAAACCGGGGACTCCTTTATATTCATATCTTCATCTTCATCTTCATCTTCATCAATAGCTTTCAAAATCTGCACGCGGCATATTTTCCTTCTCCAATCTCTTTCTACCCTGAAGTCCGAACCCTCTTCCATTTCCACCCAATATCCCTTTTCCTTTACAAATGCTTTTATATGCCCAAAGTAAGCCAGGTAAGAATCCAGAATCAGCCAATCCTTTTTTGCTTCCTGATAATTAAAAATATAGCTCTGGGACAGTGACTCCTTTTGCCAGACGGGAATACAGTTCAGTAAAATCCCCTTAATCCGGGGAGCTACATCATACTCACCATTCTGTAAAGTACATCTTAAGGCATAACCTGTAATACCACTATTATCAAGATTAAAGGCAGATAAATGCTTGCCCTGAATTCTGAAGGTTAAAAAACCAGAAAAGAGAAAATTATGCGTTGTATCCTCCCTTACCTCCAAAAGGTGCCACCCTGTTTCCCCATTATGCTCCCCGTAATATTCCCATTGCAGTTCAACAAGGGGGTTAAAGGTATCTACCTGTGCTACGGCATTTCTAGTTACCGGGTATTCCTGGAATATACTTATCTTAAACTTTGAGTCTTCTCCCGTTAAAAATGGCTCTTTAAAAAATAAATGAAACTGATTCCCCTTCTGAGGAAACTTTCCAAAAGGGGAAAAGTCTCTTCTTCGGGTCCCTTCATTCTCTAGAAGAATGGATTCGTCACCATCTTCTTTTTTTAACAGGGCAGCAGTAGCCCGGTTTGTAGAAACAACAGCCCTTTCTGCAGTCTCAAAAACCAGATCCTTTGCCCTGAGCTTGGTGCCAGCCGGCAAATGAATTTTTTCATCCCTGGGGGTAAAGATAACTTCTGTATAAGCACTGTCAGCAGGTTTTAGTTTAATATTTAGCAATTCCAAATACTTGAGCTTATTCTCCCGGCCAATAGTATTTAATTTCAGGTGCTGCTTCCTCTTTAAATAGGCCAACAGTTCTAAAATAGTAATACCCGGGTCATGGGGTAAGTGGTCTGTCCATTGGGGATGCATATTTTTAAGCTGCTTTTTTGCTTCCGTCATAATTTTATCCAGGTCAGCTTTGTTCAGGTCAGGCAATTCCAACAAAGTACTCACTCCCTTCCATGTTTTAAAGACCAGGCTCTACTATAATATCTAAATTTATTTCTCCACAAACAGGTACGCTTAAAGGGTGCTCTTTTTCCTCTGTTAAGTCTACAGGCTGCCTGTCCTCGTGGGTCAACAGACTGGCTGTCAAATGAATAGAATCAATGCGCCTGATCTTATGGACCATTTTGACTATATTATAGAGTTTTTCCCGGTTGGGATAACTGCCAATATCCCAGCCTTTCCCATCATAATTTCCTTTAACAGGGTCCATGAAAAACATTAGCTTTTCCTCAACCTGCTGTATTACAGACTGATATTCGTTGTAATCCCCGATTACCAGTTTCATATCAACGTTAATCTCCAGGTAGGAAACTTCCACAACATAAATTTTGTTACTGTGGGCTACAACACACGGAGCTGTTTCCTTAATTTTATTTAATACGTTTTCCTTGATTTTATTAAAGTAGCTAAATTCACTGTTGTAATATGCTGGCAAAAAGGCAATGGTTATTGCCCCTACTTCTCTAAAGCCATCCGGATTTTTATGGGCAAAACACTTGACCTTGACAATATTCCTGTCTGCCTGTTTTACCAGGCTTAAATAGTCCTCTTCTGCAACAGCTAAGTTCTGGTTCTTGATCAGGTCAGGCCCC